>DLFZ01000069.1 GCA_002482435.1 Christensenella sp. UBA7707 | reverse complement strand
GTCGGCCGCCCCAACGTGGGGAAATCCACGTTTTTCAACAAGATCGTCGGTAGGCGTATTGCTATTGTGGAGGATACGCCCGGTGTAACGCGCGACCGTATCTATGGCGACGCACAATGGTTGACGCATGAGTTTACGCTCATCGATACCGGCGGCATTGAACCGCTCAAGGATGATATCATCAGCGCGCAGATGCGCCGTCAGGCCGAGCTCGCCATTGAAACGGCGGATGTAATCCTCTTTTTGGTGGACGGGCGCGAGGGCATTACCGCGGCGGATGAAGACGTGGCGGAGCTTTTGCGGCGCTCCAAAAAGCCTGTAATCCTTGTGGTCAACAAGGTGGACAGCACCAAATTTGAGGACTCGGTTTACGACTTTTATTCCCTCGGCATCGGCGAAACATTTACCATTTCTGCCGAGCAAGGGCTTGGGCTTGGCGACCTTCTCGATGAGGTCGTAAAACATTTTGACCAAACCGCAGGCGACGAGCAGGAGGATGCTACCAAAATTGCCGTGGTCGGCAGGCCGAACGTGGGCAAATCAAGCCTTGTGAACGCGCTTTTAGGGCAGGAACGCACCATCGTGAGCGATATTCCGGGCACCACGCGCGATGCGATCGACTCCCCCTTCACCTTCAACGGCGAAAACTATATTTTGATCGACACGGCAGGTATTCGCCGCAAGCGCGCCATCGAGGATGAAAGCATTGAACGTTACAGCGTCATCCGCTCCTTGGCGGCAGTGCGACGTGCGGATGTGGTACTTATCGTGGTGGACGCTGCGGAAGGCATGAGCGAACAGGACGTTCGCATTGCCGGCTATGTACACGAAGAGGGAAAAGCCTCCGTTTTGATTGTGAACAAATGGGATAAAATAGAAAAAGACACGCATACCATGCACGAGTTTGAAAAGAAGCTTGCTTCCGACCTTGCGTTTATGGATTATGTTCCGATGCTCTTTATTTCCGCAAAAACCGGCCAGCGTGTTCACAAGGTGCTTGAAACGGCAAAGCTCGCTTACGCGCAAAACTGCACCCGCGTAAAAACCGGTACGCTCAACGACGTTGTTGCCGAGGCCGTAAGTGCAAACGAGCCGCCTTCCGACAAGGGACGTAGGCTAAAAATTTACTACGCCACGCAGGCGGATATCAAGCCCCCAACCTTTGTGCTGTTTGTGAACGACCCCGAGATTATGCATTTTTCGTACAAAAGGTATTTGGAAAACTTCTTCCGCAAATCCTTTGGGCTTACCGCAACACCCCTTCGCACACTTGTTAGGAAGCGCGGCGAAAAAGAAGGTTTTTAAAGCATTAGGAGGTCCTCTTGGAATTTAAGCTCATTTACCTTGTATGTTTGGCGGTCGGTTATATGTTAGGTAATTTGCAGACCGCCGTATTTTTAAGCAAATATCTCTATCACGACGATGTGCGCCAGCACGGCAGCGGCAACGCCGGCACCACCAATATGCTTCGCGTATTTGGCATGAAGCCCGGTGTATTCACCTTCCTCGGCGACTTTGTAAAAGGGATACTCGCCGTACTTCTCGGCAGGCTTCTTGCGGGCGATATGGGCGCCTACATTACGGGCTTCTTTGCGGTCGTTGGGCATAATTTCCCCGCCCTTTTCGGCTTTAAGGGCGGCAAGGGCGTTGCTACGAGCATGGGTATTGCGTGGATGATCGACCCGCTGTTTGGCGCTGCGGCAACCGTTGTGGGGTTTGTTATCATTTATTTGTCGCAAATGGTTTCCTTGGGCTCGCTCATCGGCTTTATCTCGTTTGTGGCGCTTGTAGCGATTCTTAAAGGCGGTGAGACGGCAAAGCTTGTACTTGCGTTGGCGCTTCTTGTGATGATGTTCGTCCGCCATGCAGAAAACATCTCGCGTATCCTCAAGGGCACGGAGAGCAAGCTTTTTCAGGCGAAAAAGCCAAAATCGCAAAAACCGCAGGTTTAAATTTTCAATCGGAACACTTTGAGGCGCTTCCTTATGGAGCGCCTTTTGTTTTGCATTTTTCGTTTGTGTATCACATATATATCTACTGTCGATTTGCCGAAGTTGGGAGGAGCGCCGAAATGGACAGGATGCAATTATATCGTGATATTGCCCAAAGGACGGACGGAGACATCTACATGGGCGTGGTAGGGCCTGTGAGAACAGGAAAATCCACTTTTATCAAACGGTTCATGGACCTTATGGTTCTGCCCGGCATGAAGAATGAGTTCGCAAGGACCCGGCTCGTCGACGAGCTGCCGCAAAGCGGTGCAGGACGCACCATTATGACCACCCAGCCCAAGTTCGTGCCCAACGAAGCGGTAGAGCTCGTTTTGGACGAAAGCATGAACGTGCGTGTACGCATGGTGGACTGTGTGGGCTACATGGTGCCCGGCGCAAGCGGGCACATCGAAAACGACGCGCCGCGCATGGTGCGCACGCCATGGTTCGACTACGACATTCCCTTTGAAGACGCGGCTGAGATCGGTACACGTAAAGTGATTACCGATCACTCTACCATTGGTCTTGTGGTAACGACCGACGGCAGCATCACGCAAATTCCTCGTGAAAACTACGTAGAAGCCGAGGAGCGGGTTGTAAACGAACTTAAGGAGCAAGGAAAGCCTTTTGTTCTCATCATCAATAGCACGCATCCAAACAGCGAGGAAACCAAAACGTTGAGCGAATCGCTCTCAAACAAGTACGGCACCGCCGCGTGTACCATGGACGTTTTGAACATGAGTGCGCAGGAAATTTACGACCTTCTTGAAAAGGTGCTGATGGAATTCCCCATCCGTATGCTCCACATTTGCGTGCCGAGCTGGGTGAGCGCGCTCGGGATGGATCATTGGCTCGTCAAAAGCATTTTTGCGCCCATGGAAGGGCCGCTTGAAAACCTTTTTAAGATGCGCGACTATGAGGGCATCGTTCCGGCTCTGCAGAGCATCGAAGGCTTTGAACCGGCAAACATCCGCTCCGTTGAGCCCGGCAGCGGCATTGTAGAGCTTGAGTTAAGGCCTGAAAACAGTATGTTCTATAGGATACTCGGCGAAGAATGCGGGTATGAGATCAAGGACGACGCGCATCTGTTCAGCGCCATCAAGGACTTTGTTGCGGCAAAAAAAGAATACGACCATATCGCGGCCGCGCTTGAAGCGGCGCACCGCACAGGTTATGGCATGGTTCCCCCCGTTATGGATGAAATGGTGCTGGAGGAGCCCGAAATCGTTCAGCACGGCAGCCGCTTCGGTGTAAAGCTCAGAGCGCGTGCCTCCGGCATGCATATCATCCGCGTGGATATCGAATCCGAAGTGTCGCCGCTTGTGGGCACGGAGGAGCAATCCGAAGAATTTATGAATTACCTTGTAAACACGTTTGAAAACCAGCCGACGAAGATCTGGCAAACAAACATCTTCGGCAAACCGCTCTACGACATGGTGCGTGACTCTATGGCAAGCAAGGTGAACCGCCTACCCGATGAGGTGCAGCAAAAGCTCCAGGAAACCTTGCAGCGCATGGTGAACGAAGGCTGCAACGGGCTGATCTGCATTCTGCTCTAAGCGATACAACAAGTTTAAAAGGCCGCATTCGCGGCCTTTTTTGATGCAAGTTTTCAAGAGTCATATTCGTTTTGTCCACAGAACAAAATCGCATACCACAAAACACCAAGAAACAGCAGGAATCTTCTTGAAATTATGATATAGTATACTTAGCTTTTGCGATCATTGGCTATTTTAGAAAGGATGCTTCCCATGCATTATTTCACCACTTGCGGTTCGCCGCTAGGCCCCATTACCTTGGCGTGCGACGGAGAAAGACTTACAGGCCTTTGGATGGATAGGCAAAAGTACCACGGGAACATCGCTTTTGGATCGATGATCCCGAAAGACGATTTTGCGGTGTTTGATGCTGCAAAGCAATGGCTTTCCAAATATTTTGCGGGCGAAAAGCCGGATGCCTCCCTGTTGCCTCTAGCACCCGTCGGCGGAGCGTTTCGTCAGGCCGTATGGAAGATTCTTCTCGAAATCCCCTACGGTCAAGTAACCACTTATGGCGAAATTGCAAAAAAGCTGGCGGCACAAACGAACAAAGAGAGCATGTCGGCGCAAGCCATCGGCGGAGCTGTAGGGCACAACCCCATTTCCATCATCATCCCTTGCCACCGTGTTGTAGGCGTGAAAGGGAGCCTCACGGGCTACGCCGGAGGCATTGACAAAAAGGTGAAACTTTTAGAGCTAGAAGGCGTTGACATGTCGCGATTGTTTATTCCAACAAAGGGCACGGCGCTTTGAAGCTCAAACAAGTTGCCGTTTGATTTGCACAGATGAGCTGTAACAGTCATACGCTGTTCCCGTTAAAAAGAATCCTGTCATCTAAATCTTGACAAACACACCCATCTGATGTTACCATAGCAGAGGTCAAAAGAAACATCTGGGTGTGGCGCAGTTTGGTAGCGTGCTTGAATGGGGTTCAAGAGGCCGGAAGTTCAAATCTTCTCACCCAGACCAAATAAAAACCGATGGATTTTTCCATCGGTTTTTGTATAGGAGATTTATATGATTATTCGACAGGAACAGCCATCTGACTACGATGAAGTGTATGAACTCGTTAAAAAAGCGTTTGCTACATCTACCAATGAAGGAGAATGGGATTATTTAAATGAAGTTCGTAAAAAGGGTACCTTCATCCCAGAACTATCTTTGGTTGCAGAAAATGATGATGGGCAGCTAGTTGGTCAGATTGTGTTATATAAAACAGAAATTACTACATCGGCTGGTGTTTATACTGAACTTTTATTGTCTCCCATAAGTGTTCATCCCCAATTTTTCCGCAGAGGAATTGCTCGTGCCATGATGAAGGAAGCTTTCCAAATTGCAAAAGAAATGGGATATAAGGCTATCTTCCTTTGCGGAGAACCTAGTTTCTACCATAAATTCAGTTTTAAGCCAACTTATGAGTTTGGAATTTTCCATGTTGCTGATAAAAATAAAAATGCTGAATGGTGCATGGCTCTCGAATTGATTTCCGGAGCTTTGTTGGGCAAAGCTGGAACGATCAATATACAATGATTCGCAGCATAATATGAACCTGGAGAAATTTAGCTTAGCAGTAAATTCTCAGGCAAATTTTGCTTGATTTCCTAAAAACGTTTTTTACATCATTGGTTCAACAAAAACCGATGGGATTATTTCCATCGGTTTTTGTTTTGATTCGAGACAAATTGAGCATGCGGCTTAAAAGTAGTCAGGGTGCAATCGGTGAGCGGCTTTCATTCCGATACAAGCCGCTTTTCACCGGCGATCTGCTGGATGCCTGCAATATCCTGCGTCACTTCCAGCACGCCAAGATATTCGCCCTTCTCATCCCGTACCGCGAAATAGCGAATATAAATGTATTTGCCGCTCATCTTGATCCAAAAATCCTCGTGGTCTTTTTTACCCGATTTGAGGTCTTCTACAATACCTTCCACGATATGTACGCTTGCCGGCGGGTGGCAGTGGGATACTTTCCTCCCGATGATGGCTTTGGTTCGAGGGAAAACACGCTCGGCGCCCTGCGAGAAATAGCGTACTGTATCGTCTTTCCCAACAAAAGTAATGTCGACAGGGATCGTATTAAGAAGGTGCGTCACCTCAGCAACGGATAGGAATCCGGTTGGGAAGGAAATGTCGCCGCGCTCCGGTGTTGTCGGAGGCACTGCCGCATCCGCTGCTGCCGTGGGCTGCCACGTAGGCGGTTCATCGATTAGGCAGTAGCCAAGCTCCGTGCTTTCTTCCGCAATGTTCTTCCATTCCTGCGGCGTGAGTGTTTCAAGTAGCATCGGCAGAAGGATATTTTCCTCTTTGAAGATCATTTCCTCAACGCGGTTCAGCGCTTCTTCAAGCTTGGCTTCTACCGCCACGTCGCCAACACTGGCCAGTGCGGACCCTTCCTTAATCAGTGCGCGTATTTCGTCATCTACACCCCACATGACCTTGGGCGGCGCAACAATTCCGTATTGCTCCATGTACGGAAAGAACAGGTTTTCCTTACGCAGGTAATGCCGATCGATCTGCTTGAGCGCTTCCGATTTCCCCGGCAAGCCGCGTGGCCGGCTGTTTGCCGCCCAAGAAGGCTTTCAGTGCCGGACGTATGCGATCGGCAATCAGCTGTTTAAGCGCCCGGTTTTCCTCTTTGAGTGTATGGGCGGGGTGGCCGGGCATCTGCGCGGGGTCGGCAGGTGCATGTATTTGCTCAATGCTGCCCTTGAAAACGGCGGCATGAACGTCGCAAAGGCGCTGCACCTCGCTTACCGGCAAGCCTTCCATAATCAGCGCCTGCTCCGCTTCCGAGATTTCGGAAGCGGAAACGCCGCTGAAGGCATTGTCAAACTCTTCCTTCACGTCATCCACTGTTTGGCCTGCATGTAGCTTGCGTAGGAGATCCTTGATCACGTTCTTGCGGTATTCCCGGTTGTTTATTTCCTGACTCATGTTCCTACCTCCTATTCGTTGACAGAGAACCCGTTCTCGGCCAATTGTTGTTTTATTTTATCCATCTCCAGTTTTTTAAGCGCCGCGCCCTTGGGAATTGTCATGAATCGGCCAGCGCTAGCCAGCATACCCGGTTTGGTAATATCCTTAAAACCCATTGCAGCCAATAGCTCCATAAGTTCCGGATACTTTTTACATAGCTCATATACCGACTGATTTAGGTCAATGCTCTTCGCTTCCATATCCTTCACCTCCGCAACGGTTTGCACATACTCCAAATCAACATGAAACTTCATCAACTTCCACCCTTTTCCGTTATTTTGGAAGTAAGTGCCTTTCTCATGCCACTCCCTTCATTTTCATTAGGTAAGCCTAGTATAACTCAACCCTTGAACAATTCATGTTGTAAATACAACAAAATGAAATCTATCTGCAAAAATAACAACTTTTACCTTGTATCCGTTAAGTGTTCTTTTTATGTCACATTAAGTTCACGATCTGCACTTGCGTGCTTTTGTCATGTGGATTAAAATTTTTAAGTGCTTAATATTTTATGGCATAAACTATTTTTAGGGTGGTGCAGATGTTCAGTCTTCCCGAAGAGCTTATACGCGCAGCAATGCGGTTTAAAAAGCATGAGATCCCCTTTCCTCCCGGCCTTAACATTCGAAGGGGCGAATTTTTCGTACTCAGCCGCATCGGAAGCAGCCCCTTTGGTGGAGAAGACCGCGTTTGGGTTTCCGAAATTCAAAGCAAGCTTGATTTTTCAAAGCCTGCCGTTTCGCAGATTTTAAGCGGTCTTGAAAGCAAGGGCCTCATCGTGCGGGAAACGGATAAACGCGACCGGAGAAAAGTAATGGTCGTTTTAACGCCCCAAGGGAGGGCGATCCTTCAAGCCGCGAAGGAACATGTACACCGTATGATGGAGGAAGCCGTTGCCCGCTTCGGCGAGGAAGACTCGCGTAAGCTCATTGAGCTTATCAACAAACTTTCTGACGTGACAGATGAAATCATGCGTGAAAACGCTGAAAAAGCTTTGGAAGGAGATCCTAGGTCTTGAAAAGAGTAGCCCGTTACCTAATCCCGTTTCTTGGGGGCTTCCTGTTGGCGCTTGGCCTGCTGTTTGGCCAAGCGATGTGTGATTTGAACCTGCCCAACTATATGTCGAAAATTGTCAACGTCGGCATACAGCAAAGCGGCATCGAGCACGCGGCGCCGGGCGCGCTGAGCATAGAGGGCATGAAGCTCATGCAAACCTTTATGTCTGATACGGAGCGTGCTCTCGTCGACGAAAACTACACGCTTGTTTCTTCCGATGAAACTACGGAAAACGGGAAATCTTACGGCGAGCTTTATGCGAATGTTGCAGAACAACTTTATGTTATGAAAGCTGGCGTGGATCAAACCGTTCGAGAATCGCTCGATAAAGCATTTGAAACTTCCACGTGGACGCTCGTTACCTTTATGCGCCAGGCGGGCAAAACCGCTTCCGCAACCGAGGGCAACAGCACCGGTTCAAGCCTTGGCGGTGTGGACATTACCAAACTTTACGCTGCGCAGGCGCAGCTCGACATGATCCCTCGGCAATCCATCCTTGCCGCGCATGAAGAGGCCGCGGGCAGCGATGACACCTTGAAATCCCAAAGCGGCATTATGCTCGCAAAGCTTTTGTATGAAGAGCTCGGTGCAGACGTTTCCGCCATGCAAACCGCGTACATCCTCCAAATCGGGCTTATCATGCTCGGCATCGCGCTTTTGAGCGGCATCGCCACGGTGCTTGTAAGCCTTATTTCCTCGCGCATTGCGGCCGGTGTCGCGCGCAACATACGCAAGGATGTTTTTGCGCGTGTGGAAAGCTTTTCTAACGCCGAGTTCGACAAGTTCTCCACCGCCTCCCTCATCACCCGCTGCACCAACGATATCAGCCAAATTCAAATGCTTTTGACGATGGGCATACGCCTGATATGCTATGCCCCTATTATGGCGATCGGCGGTGTAATTATGGCGGTCAGCCATTCTGCCTCCATGAGCTGGATTATTGCCGCGGCCTGTACGGTGCTCATCGGCGTAGTGGTTGTAGTTACCTCGATTGTCATGCCAAGGTTCAAACTCATTCAAAAGCTTGTTGATAAGCTCAACCTTGTTTCGCGCGAAAGCCTTAGCGGCCTTATGGTGATAAGAGCCTTCGGTACGCAAGCACACGAAACGGAACGCTTCGAAGCCGCCAATGATGAGCTTACAAAAATCAACCTATTCGTAACCCGCGTGATGGTATACATGATGCCCATCATGATGCTTATCATGAACGGCGTAACCCTATTGATCGTATGGGTAGGCGCGCATCAAATTTCGCAGTCCTCCATGCAAATCGGCGATATGATGGCGTTCATGCAGTATGCCATGCAGATCATTATGTCGTTTTTGATGATCTCCATGATGTTCATCTTCGTGCCGCGCGCCATGGTTTCCGTGGGACGCATTGCGGAAGTGCTCAACACCGAGCCCTCCATTCGCGACCCGAAGCTTGTTAAGCCTTTTGATGAAAGCAAAAAAGGGCTTGTGGAATTTCAAAATGTTTGCTTCCGCTACAACAATGCGGAGGACGATACGCTCTCCAACATCACCTTTACTGCCAAGCCGGGTGAAACTACGGCCATCATAGGATCCACAGGCTCGGGCAAATCCACCATCGCAAGCCTATTGCTTCGCTTTTACGATGTGACCTCCGGCAGCATTCTTGTGGACGGTGCGGATGTGCGGGAGATCGGGCAAAAAGAGCTTCGTAAAAAAATCGGCTACGTTCCGCAAAAAGGCGTGCTTATTTCCGGCACAGTCGAAAGCAATCTCCGTTACGGCAAAAAAGATGCCTCGAATGAGGAGATTCAAACGGTTGCGCGCATCGCGCAAGCGGAAGGGTTTATCCGTGAGTTGCCCGAGGGCTTCTCTTACGAAATTGCGCAAGGTGGCACAAACGTTTCCGGCGGGCAGAAGCAGCGTCTCTCCATTGGGCGTGCGCTCGCAAAAAATCCGGATATCTTCGTGTTTGACGATAGCTTTTCGGCGCTCGACTTTAAAACAGACGTGGCGCTTCGTAAGGCGCTCAAAGAACATACGGGCAACAGCACAGTCATCATCGTTGCGCAGCGCGTAAGCACAATTATGCACGCGGAGCAGATTTTGGTGCTCGACATGGGCAAAATCGTGGGCTGCGGCACGCACCGAGAGCTTCTCAAGAGCTGCCCGGAATATTATGAAATCGCTTCGTCGCAGCTTTCACAGGAGGAATTGGCATGAGCTCTGAACATACAAAACGCAACGCTATGCCGCAGCAGCGGCAACACTTTGGCCCTGGCGGTGGCGGCCCTATGGGACGCGGTATGATGCCTGGCGATAAGGCAAAGGATTTTAAAGGCACCATCCTTAAGCTGGCGGGTTACCTCGGTAAGTACAAGTGGACGATTCTTATCGTTTGGACGCTTGCCATTGCCTCCACGGTATTTTCAATCCTCGGGCCGAAAATACTTGGCGGCGCGACCGACGAGCTGTTTACGGGGTTGATGGCGAAGATATCCGGAACGGGCGACATCAATTTTGACAAGATCGCCTCCATCATACTGAGCCTCGTCGCGCTTTACTGCTTCAGCGCACTTCTCTCCTATTTACAGGGGTTTGTAATGTCGTCCGTAACGGCGAAAGTGACCCGCCGCCTCAGAAGCGATATCAACGGAAAAATCCACAAACTTCCCCTGAAGTTTTTTGATACTACCACGCACGGCGAGGTGCTTAGCCGCATCACCAATGATGTGGATACCATCAACCAAACGCTTAACCAGAGCATGACGCAAATCATTACGTCGCTTACCTCGCTCATCGGCATTATCGTGATGATGCTTTCCATCAGCTGGCAGCTTACGCTATTTGCGCTCGTTATGCTGCCGCTCTCGCTGTTCGCGGTAATTTTTGTGGTGAAAAAGTCGCAGAAGCACTTTGTTAACCAGCAAAAGTTCCTTGGAAAGGTCAACGGGCATGTGGAGGAAATGTTCGGTAGCCACGTGGTCGTGAAAGCCTTCAATGGCGAGGAAGATTCCGAGAAAACCTTCGGCGGCTACAACGAAGCCCTCTACCATTCCGCATGGAAGGCCAACTTTCTTTCGGGGCTGATGATGCCAATCACTGGTTTTATCGGCAACCTTTCTTATGTGGCAGTTTGCATGCTCGGCGGCTATTATGCGGCCAACGGCACGCTTACGGTTGGCGGCATACAGTCGTTTATTCAGTACATGCGTTCGTTTACGCAGCCCATTTCCCAAATCGCAAACATCTCCAACGTGCTGCAGCAAACCGCCGCTGCCGCCGAGCGCGTGTTTGAATTCCTTGGTCAGAATGAAGAAGTGAAGGAGCCAGAAAATGCACTGAGCGTCAACCGCTCCAACGAAGCGGATACGAAAACCAACGTGCGCCTTTCTGGAGGTGTGCGCTTTGAAAATGTTTCGTTCGGTTACGATTCGGAAAAAACGATTATCCACGGCTTTAGCGCCGACATCAAACCGGGCCAGAAGGTGGCAATCGTCGGCCCGACGGGTGCCGGTAAAACCACCATGGTAAAGCTTTTGATGCGCTTTTACGACGTAAACGGCGGACGTATCACGCTCGACAATCACGACATCCGCGATTTTAAGCGCAACGAGCTTCGTTCCCTTTTTGGCATGGTGCTTCAGGATAC
>DLFZ01000156.1 GCA_002482435.1 Christensenella sp. UBA7707 | reverse complement strand
CCGGGCTCTGATGGTTTCCGACAGGGTCTTGTACTCATGCTCTGCGTAGCCCTTGGTGAGATCAAGCAATGCGGAAAGCGCATCCCAGCGGCTTGAAAGCTGTACGCCGATTTGGCTCATGGCATTGTTGATGTTTTCGTCCAGCATGGCAAGCATCCGCTGGGCAGAAATAAACCACATCAACAGCACAACAACAATCGCCGCTAAAACAATTACAAAGGTCGTCATATCCTTTCTCCCTCTTCCATAAAAATTGGGTCCCCCGGCTTTGAAGCGCGACCGGGGGACCATAGCCATCCTACTGGTTCGCCATTTCCACAACGATTTCCCCGTTTATGGATTCGAGCACGGCAAAATCGCTTTGATAAACATTGCCGAAGATGTCGGTAATTTCGTATTGGTAGTAGTAAACGCCATCAAACAGGGTTGCTTCCTCCGCAACAACAGCGCCGCTTACGGTAAAGCCGCCGCTCACAAAGGATGCGTCCTCGCCGGTGGTCAAATCACATGCATCAAACACGAATTCCACCAAATCGCCATCCTGCAATTTCCTCACGTCGCGGCTACTCATGCCGCTTTCGCTGTCGATGCCATCCCAAGTACCGATCACCTCGTACGCACCGGTATCGCGGTGGTAGAGCATACGCAAGTTGGTGGGGCTGCCGTTCACCTGCACAGGTACGGTGTAAAGGATGTAGGCGTCGGTAAAGCCAAGTGCCACCATCATGCAGAGATTGTCGTTGATGATCGTCCACACATTTCTGTAATTGTCCCAGTATTGCGTTCCCTCGTCGTTTTGGTTGATGTCAAAATCACTGCCCAAATACCACAGGGAATTGCTATCATCGTCCTGATAATACAGGTTGAAGGCCACGGTGCTTATGATGTCTGCGCCTTCGGTCATATCAAGAAGGATGGAGCCTTCCTCAGTGAGCGAGGTGGTGAATGCGAGCGCGAATTCCTCGGCATTCAGAGCTTGCGCGGCTTCGACATCGTCCACGGATGTCTGTTCCATAGAAGGAGCCTGCTCCCCGTCCGCAAACACAGGCTGGCTGATAACCACACCTTCGGGTATCGTCCAGTCGTACAGCCCTTCCAAGAAGCGCAAGTATTCACCGCTGGTCGCCGCCAGCATGGCATAGTTGTCAAGCTCACCCTCTGCTACAGCCAAGGGTACGTAGATCGACAGGCCATTGCTTCTTTGCCGTCCCTCGCCCGCTACATGGTAGGGTACCGCTGCAAAAAGGGCCTCGAGCAGCGCATCGCCGGTATCACTGAGCACGCCCTCGGAGCAAAGGGTCAAGTCGCCCAAATCCACCATGTTGGTGTAGCCTTCGCTGTCGTTGTTGCCGCCGTAGTTTTCCGCCCTCACGATGGCCTGCGTCAAAGGCTGCAGCTTTTCCGTTTCAGAGGTAAAGCCCTTCATTTCGGCAGCCATCGCGTTAAAGGCCGAGGTAAGCGCTGGGATTTGTGAAAGGTCGGTAACAGCCAAGGTCGCAAGGCTTTCGGTGCCGCCTGCGGCGCATTTTGCATAGAAGCTATCGCAAATGGTCGTACCTACGGCAAGGCCGTCCGCGGTCGGATCCGCCACAAGGGCATTGAGCCAAGCCGTATAATCCCAGCCGGTGCCGGGTTCAAGCTCCTGGGAGGCCACCATGTAGCGCGCATAGGGCGTTAAGGCCGCCGCTGTTTCCATGGTAGACATGAGGCAGGCGTCAAAGCCTACAAGCTCAAACTGCACGCCGGCCATGGACAAGCCCTCAGACAGTTCCTTGAGGTTAAGCATATCGCCGCCATGCAGCTCATCAACCGCAATGCCTGCTACACTGCCGCCGCCGTGATCCCACATGAGGCACATATACTTGTCTGCCGGGTAGGTTTCAACGCCCCATTTGAGGAAGTCACCCAACGTTTCCGCTTCGCCCATGTTGGATAGAGGTTGGCTGTCCACCAGCTCGATGTTTTCCGGCACTACCTTCCAGCGCTGTATTTGCGCAGGGTCGATGCCTTCTATGGCCCATTGCTGTGTGCCGCCGGTTTCAAAAATGACGTTTACCTTGTCCGACTGGGCGGCGAGGGCCATTTCCTGCACATTGATCGAAGCGTAGCCGCCGTTGGTTTCCAAATCGGTGCCGCAAAGATACACAAGGATCGTCCAAGTATCACCGCCGGGGTTGCTTAACTGAATGCCTTCAGCCTCGACAGATGCTGTCTGAATGGGTGTTTCTGCAACCGGGGCTGTAGGCGTTTCATTTTCCGTGGCGCCGCCGCAACCGGCAAAGAGCGTAAGAGCGAGTGTAGCAGCCAGCAAAAGGGCTAAGAATTTTTTCATACGATGTACGCGATCTCCTTTATTTTATGGCGGGCAGACAAAGCCTGCCTGCCCGCCGTATCCGTTTCTGTCGTTTAATGCTTACGCCGCTTCCGCAGCTGCGGCGCGCTTTTTGTTTTGAAAAGCGCCTACCAAATAAAGCGCGGGTACGATCAAGCCTGTAATCAAACCAACCACGTTGAACTGACTGCCGGCAGCAACGTTCAAAACGCTGCCCAAAAGCGACAACAGTACGGTCAAACCGCCGAAAACGATGCATGTCATAGCCTTTTCGGGCTTGTTGGCATTTTTTGTACCCACGATACCGGCAATCAAGCTAACAACGCCGCTAACAAGGCCCAAAATCGAGGCTACCATCAGCAGGCCCACGGCGGCTTCTGCACCGAGCGTAGCTGCGAGCGCACTTGTGCCGATGATTGCGAGTAGGCCGATTATAAGCGAAAACACGCCGCCGATGATCATGAGGATACCTGCCACCTTAAGAAAACCATTGCTCTTTTCCATTGAAACTTTCCTCCCAAGCATTTTTGCAGCGCTTTGGTTCAAATTCGCCGCAATTCAAGCATAGCAGTTTTTTGTCGTTACAACCGTCTTTTGCACGAAAGGTGGTGGTTTTTGTTGCAAACGGTAAGGATATGGGATGGAACCGAAGGAGGCGGCTATGGTAAAATTAGTATGGGACTATTTAGATGGCGGGGATGTGTTCGCATGCGCATTGCGATTTGTGATGACAACCTACAGGAACTGGACAGGCTTTCGACCTTGCTTGACGCTTACAAACGGGAAACGAAGGCCGCAATTACTTACAAGTCCTATTCGGACGGCGTTTCGCTTTTGGAGGATGCACGCAAAGGCAGCTTTGACTTTCTGCTTTTGGATGTGATGATGCCGCTTTTTAACGGCATGCAGATCGCGCACGAAGTAAGAGCATTCGATGAAACCATAAAGATCGCCTTTTTGACCTCTTCGCCCGAATTTGCGGTGGAGAGTTACTCGGTGGAGGCATTCGCCTATCTTTTAAAGCCTGCCGCGGCGGAAAACCTTTTTCCTATTTTAAACAAGCTGCTCCATGCCGCCCAAAACACGGAGGAAGGTTTGCGCATAAAGCTTCAAAACGGCTTTGCCAATCTCTTGTTTTCCAGGCTTGCTTATGTGGAAGTCATGAACAGAACGCTGTGCTTTTACTTGACGGACGGCAGCGTAAAAGAGCTCAACGCGCCTCTTTCGGATTATGAGGGAACGCTTTTGTCCCGGAGCGAATTCATCCGGGTACACCGCTCGTTTATCGTGAACCTTTTTCAAATTCAGGAGCTGCGCACAACGAACATTCTGACCTACACGGGCAGCACCGTCCCCATATCCCGCCGTCTTTACGCACAGGTGCGCAAAGCGTATGTGGATCAGCTATTTACGGAAAAGGGGATGGATGCATGGAGGTCATTTTAGGCGCAATCAACTACGCGTTTGTTTTGCTGTACGGGGTTTTGCTCACCGTCAACTTTGCCGGCGGCTGCTCCTCAAAAAAGGAATGGCGCAAGCTGGCGGCGCTTTGCGTTGCCATTTTGATGGTGCAGTTGATATGCTACGCCTTTTGGGGGCTTGCAAACACCAAAAAGCTCTACCCTTTGATTTCGCATCTCCCGCTTTTTCTCTTGCTGGTGTTTGTGCTCAAAAAGCCGTGGGGCGTGGCGCTCGTCAGCGTTTTAACAGCGTATTTCTGCTGCCAGCTTCCCCGATGGATCGGCACGATTGCTCTCTACCTGTTCGGCACGACGTTGGCCTATCAGGCATGCTATTTGCTTTCCATCATTCCGTTGTACTTCTTTTTGCACCGCTATTTCGCGATGTCCGCATATCGCGCAATGACCTATTCCAAAAAGTCGCTGCTCTTGTTTGGCGGCCTCCCCTTGTTTTATTACTTGTTTGACTATGCCACCACCGTTTATACCGACGCCTTGTATACGGGTATTCGAATGATCAGCGAATTCCTCCCCACGGTCATGGCGCTTTTTTATGTGGCATTTGTGGCTGTTTATCACGAGGAAATGCAGCGGCGCAACCAATTGGAAATGGACAACGCCATGCTTGCCGGGCAATCCGAACAGGCAAAAAACAAAATTCTAGCCTTACAGCAGGTAGAACGGCAAACCGCGATTTATCGTCACGACATGCGCCACCACCTTGCCCTTCTCGGTGGTTATCTTTCGGCAGGCGAGCTAAGTAAGGCGAATGAGTACATTCAGCAAACGCAAGCCGATATTGATAAGATCGTTCCGACGCAATACTGCGAAAACAACGCCGTCAATTTGATACTGTCCTCTTTCGACGCAAAGGCAAAGCAGCACGGCGTAACCCTAAGCGCTAAGGCCAACATTCCCGCCGCACTTCCGCTTTTGGATACGGAGCTTTGCGCACTGCTCTCAAACGGCTTGGAAAACGCCGTGTTTGCCGCCGCACAAGTATCTGAAACCGAGAACAAGACGGTTCGCGTCAACTGCCAACCGCACAAGGACAAGCTGCTCATTTACATCAGCAACCCCTATTCGGGAACCATCACCATGCGCGACGGATTGCCGGAAGCTGCCCGCGAAAAACATGGCTTCGGCGTCAAAAGCATTCAGCTGATTGTGGAAAAGCATGCCGGCTACTGCTCCTTCGAAGCAAAGGATGGGTTTTTCACCTTAAAGGTCATGCTTCCGCTTGGGGAGAGCGTGAAACAATAGCAAGCCTTTATGTCCCGGCCTACTTCCTTTTTGTGAATATCCCTTTTGATTTGAGACGATACTGTTACCGAAGCTTGCGGGTAAAGTCCCGCCGCTTTTTGCCACCCGCCAGCTGCCGATTATAAATTTTTCGTTGCAGATGGTGGGTGGCGTCTATTTCACGTTATTTGAGCAAGCGCATATGTTGATAGTGAAAACCGTCGAGCTGGCAAAACCAGCCTTACGATAAGCGCCCGCGCCTCTGACCACACATTTTCGGGTTCGGAGACAATATAAGCGGGCGCTTCGCAGCGTTCAAGCCCTACCTTGCTTTGGCACTGCGGAGAATACGTTTTTGAGGCACAACCTACCCCACTGCTACTGTATCACAACCATGATTTTGCATATTCCCCCTGCTGTCAGGAAGGTCAAAACCT
This sequence comes from Christensenella sp. UBA7707, assembly GCA_002482435.1. Classification (GTDB taxonomy): domain Bacteria; phylum Bacillota; class Clostridia; order Christensenellales; family CAG-138; genus UBA7707. Next base: position 583 of record DLFZ01000156.1, on the reverse strand, counting down.
GTGTACAGCAGGATTTTTTTGTTTCATTTTCGCCAAGTATTCTTTCATCTATCTTCTCTCACTTTTTCGTTCATTCGCATAAACTGCCATAGAAGGAGGTGGTTTTATGCCGAGAAGGAACATTTTATGTTGGTTTTTCCCGTGGCTTTGCCCGCAACAGCGTCCCCCCAGACCACCGGGGCCGCCTTTCCCTCCGCACAGACATCCGAGACCTCCCGGATCTCCCTATGGCCCATTTGAATCGCCCTATGAACCGCCGGAACCTCCTTATGGCCCTCCTGGTTCCCCAAGGTATCCACGGAGGCCATAGCGCTCACTTACGGCGCTGCTTTGGCAGAGTCGTTCTGATTTTTGGGGGAACTTATGTTAAGCATAGCGCGCCAATCCGAACACGCCCAAACGGCATAGTTTGGCCGCTTTCAGCGTTGTCGTCGGTTGGAATAGCGCCGCTATGCCGCCCTCCTCTGCCTTGAAATCGCCTCAAATTATGCTGTTTGGGTCGGCCGAGCCACAAAAGCGTATGGCACGGCAGAGCGTGGCGAAGACGCGAAAGTGTAGCCGTGTCTACGGTGAGCGGCTTCAA
>DLFZ01000194.1 GCA_002482435.1 Christensenella sp. UBA7707 | reverse complement strand
GGCGTTGAGCCGTTGTTTGCGCTTGCGTTTGTGAGGAACGTTATGGACAACGACGAGCTTCCGCAGGTCGATCCGTATTTTGCAGAGGTTGCAAAGCGTGAGGGCTTCTATTCGGACGCTTTGATGCGCCGCATCGCAAGAGAGGGCACGCTCCACAACATCGCCGAGGTACCTGAGCATATAAGGCGCGTATTTGTGACCGCGCACGACATAACGCCTGCCGACCATATCAACATGCAGGCGGCGTTCCAGCAGCATACCGACAACGCCGTTTCCAAAACCGTCAACTTCAGGCGCGAGGCCACAAAAGAAGAGGTTTCGGAGGCGTTTGTGCTCGCGTACAGGCTCGGCTGCAAGGGCGTAACCATTTACCGCGACGGCAGCCGCACGGGGCAGGTGCTCAACCTCGGTGTTAAAAAAGAGGAAAAGAGCGTAAAGCCTGAGAAGAAAACCGAGGTAAAGACCATTGCGTCCGCGCGCATCACCCCGCGCCCGCGTCCGGAGGTGACGCGCGGCATCACCGAAAAGGTGGTGATCGGTTGCGGCAATTTGTACATCACCGTCAATTACGACGATGAGGGCATCTGCGAGGTGTTTGCAAACTTAGGCCGTGCGGGCGGTTGCCCGAGTCAAAGCGAGGCCACGAGCCGCCTTGTTTCCACGGCGCTTCGCTCCGGCATGGATGTAAACTCCATCATCGAGCAGCTTAGGGGTATTCGCTGCCATTCTACGCTGCGCCAGCGCGCGGTCAATGGCAACATCAAGGTGCTTTCCTGCCCGGACGCCATCGGAAGGGTGCTTGAAAAGGTGGCGAAAATGAGGGCGGAGGAGGAAAAACAAAAAAACGGAGCGGCAAAAAAGCCGGAAGTTGAGCTTTCTATTGAGCCTGCCAAAGATCCAGAACCCTTGAACGGCCATATGCAAATCGACGAGGAAGCCGAGGTCAATACGCCTTGTCCGGAATGCGGCAGCGAGATGGAGCATGAGGGCGGCTGCGTTATCTGCCGCTCGTGCGGCTACTCGAAATGCGGCTGAATTACCCGCCGCAAAAAGGAAATAATGCCTTTTGAACGGGGAAAAACAGTTTACAAGCCGCTGCTTCGCTGGTACAATATTGAATGGCGCTTTGCATGGCTGGCGTTACTTTTATATGTTCCAATCTACACCATTAGGGGGATTTAACTTCCATGAAAGACTACACCGCAGCAAACATTCGCAACATCGGAATCTTTGGGCATGGCGGCGAGGGAAAAACCACTTTGACCGAGGCAATGCTCTTCAACGCCGGTCTTCTTGAAAGGCTTGGGCGCGTTGAAAATGGTAATACCACCACCGACTTTGACCCCGAAGAAACCAAGCGTTCCATTTCCATCAATGCTGCGCTGGCTCCTTTAGAGTGGAAGGACGTTAAAATTAACATCATCGACGCTCCGGGCTTCTTCGACTTTTATGGCGAAGTGCATGCCGCCATGGCGCTCGCGGACGCGGCGCTCATCGTGGTCGGCGCGGTTAGCGGCCCTGTTGTGGGCGTTGAAAAGGCGATGGAGCTTTGCAAGGAACGCAATATGGCGCGTATGATGGTCGTTAACCAGATGGACCGTGAAAACGCCAACTTTGAAAAGGTCGTCGATGAGCTGATCGCAAAGTTCGGCCCGAGCGTGGTTCCCATTCAGCTCCCCATCATGGACAAGGGCGCATTCAAGGGTTATGTTGACGTTGTCAACATGAAAGCCAAGCTGTTTGACGGCAAAAACGAAAAAGAAACCGCCGTTCCCGACGCACTTATGGCTGCCGCCAAGAAATATTCCGAGGCGCTCACCGAAGCCGCCGCTGAAACTGACGAAGGGTTAATGGAAAAATTCTTCGAACAGGGTGAGCTTTCCCACGATGAAATCATCCGCGGCCTCAACAACGGCGTGCGCAACGGCACAATCACGCCCGTCGGCTGCTGCGCGGCACTCCCCAACATCGGCGTTGCGACGCTTATGGACAACCTTGTTCACTACATGCCCGCCGCGAGCGACGTGGCTGCCCCGCATGCCGTCAGCGTTAAAACCGGCGAAACCGTGAAAATTGAAAAGAACGGCAAGTTTGCGGCGCAGGTCGCCAAAACCGTGGTGGATCAGTTCGGCAAATATTCCATCATCAAAGTATATAGCGGCGTGCTCACCGTAGACATCGCGCCTTTTAACAGCACTTCCGACAAGAGCGAAAAGGCGACTGCGCCCGCTATCATGCGCGGCAAGAAGCTGATTCCCGTTGAGAAGCTCATTGCGGGCGACATCGGCGCCCTCTCCAAGCTCCAGTACACCAACACCGGCGATACGCTTTGCGACGCATCCGCGCCCGTCGTGTTCGACAAGATCAATTTCCCTGAACCGTGCATCGGCCTTGCGGTTTCCGCGAAGAAGCAGGGCGAGGAAGATAAGGTGTTTGCTGGCCTCAACAAGCTCCTCGAGGAAGATCCCACCATGGCGCTTGAAAAGAACGTGGAAACGGGCGACGTGCTCATCCGCGGCCTTGGCGAAATGCACATTGACGTGATCTGCTCCAAACTCAAAAACAAAACCGGCGTGGAGGCCGCTTTGGCTGACCCGAAGGTGCCTTACCGTGAAACCATCCGCGCGACCGCAGAAGCCGAAGGTAAGCACAAAAAGCAAACCGGCGGCAGCGGCCAGTTCGGCGTCGTTAACATGCGCTTTGAACCTTTGGAAAGCGGTGAGTTTGAGTTTGTAAACGCCATCGTTGGCGGCGTGGTGCCTAGGGAGTACATTCCCGCGGTCGAAAAGGGCACGCGCGAAGCGCTCCAGCGCGGTGTGCTTGCCGGCTACCCCATGATCGGCTTGAAAGCGACGCTCTTCTTCGGCAAGTACCATCCCGTGGATTCTAAGGAAGTCGCGTTCAAATCCGCTGCGAGGCTTGCTTATAAGGAAGCTTGCGCACACGCGAGCCCGACCCTGATTGAACCGATTTATCGCTACGAGATTCTCGTCCCGAGCGACTACATGGGCGATGTCATCGGCGACTTGAACCGCCGCCGCGGACGCATGCTCGGCATGAACCCGCGCGAGGGCGGCAAGACCGAAGTGGTTGCCGAGGCGCCGCTTGCGGAAATGTTCAAATACGCTACCGACCTTCGCTCCATGACGCAAGCGCGCGGCTCGTTCCGCTCCGAATTCGTCCGTTATGAGGACGTACCCGGTCAGATCGCGCAAAAGATCATTGAGCAAGCCAAGCGCGAGGACGAAGAAGAAGAATAAGCCCGGTTTCTTACAAAACGAGTGCGGCAGGCTTTATGCCTGCCGTTTTTTCGTTCAAAAAGCGTGATGCAAAGCTGTTCTATTCGAAAAGTATCTCCTTACGGAATGGTTGCAAACCGGGCGGATATTTTGTGGCTGAGTGCTGAAGGAATCAAAAACGTCATAAAAACAGTTACGATACTTAGTTAAACAAATAGGAATTATGTTGTAATGTAACAAAAATTCTTGTAAGATAGCAATGGTTGTTGTCAATTTATGTAACATATGGTACTTTTGGAAGAATTATGGTTTCCGTAAGGTTGCCAAAAAATAGGATGGATTACGCATGACCACCGGTATTGAAAAAAGCAGAATCAACATGTATGAGGTTTTGCTTTGCATCACAAACGCGGGGGACTTAATAAGCCCCGAGGTATCAAACCACCATCAGCAGGTAGCCTATTTTGCGTATATGCTCGCCGACCGCATGGGTATTGGGCAAAAACAAAAGAAGGATTTGGTGCTTGCAGGGCTGCTGCATGATGTGGCGGCTTTTTCGTTGAACGAAAGGCTGGAGCTTATTGAAGCGGAGCCTGTTACCGCACATAGCCATGCGTTTCGCGGGGCGAGCCTTCTTAGCGGCTTTTCGCCGCTTGAGAACGCCGCTTGCATCATCCGCCATCATCATGTGCCATGGGATCATGGCGATGGGAAAACCTTCCGCGGCATGAAAGTTTCCCCTTTGAGCCATATTTTACACCTTGCCGATCGCGTGGTCGTGCAGGCAAACAAAAATGCGGGCATCATTACACAGGTTCCCGCAATACGAAAAAGCATTGTCGAACAGAGTGGTTCCAACTTTATGCCGGAGGCCGTGGCGGCGTTTGAAGAGCTTTGCGACATCGAAAGCATATGGCTTGATGTCGCCTATAAACCGCTGATGTACATCCTGCCCGGGATTGTTGCGTTTGACATGATGGAGCTCAACTGGGAAGAAACGGAAGGGCTTACCAGGCTCTTTTCCGGCATCATCGACTTTCGAAGCCCCTTTACGGCCAATCACTCCGCAGGCGTGGCGGCTTCCGCCGAAAAAATCGCCGAGATTGCCGGTTTCTCAATGTCGGAGCAAAAAATGATGCACATTGCGGGCAACCTGCACGATATCGGCAAAATCGCCGTAAGCAAAGGCGTGCTTGAAAAACCGGGCAGCCTGAGCAAGGAAGAACTCGTCACCATGCGCAGCCATACTTTTTATACCTACCGACTGCTTCAAGCGATCAAGGGCTTCGAGGTGATCAACAAATGGGCGGCGTTCCACCACGAAACGCTTGACGGCAAAGGCTATCCTTTCCACCTGAAAGGCGACAGCCTGCCTTTGGGTTCACGCATCATGGCGGTTGCTGATGTATTTACCGCAATTTCAGAGGACAGGCCTTATAGAAAGGGCATGGAGTACGAGGAGATCGTTCGTGTGCTTAAAAAAATGGTACAAGATGAAAAGCTTTGCCCGTATGCAACAGCGCTGCTCTTTGACCATTATGACGAAGTGAACGACGCGCGCATCGTGGCGCAAAACGAGGCCAAAATACGTTACGAAACCATGTTGCGCGAAGGCTAAGTACAAATTGCCACTATATAAAAAACACGCGTCCGGGGTTATGCGCCCGGACGTTTCCCTTTATAAATCGCGTTTGACGCAAACGGCAAACATGGTATGATGATATTGATTTAATTTGGCGGGAGGGTGGCCCATGAAGGAAACGGAGGAAACAAGCACACAGTCCATTGAGATTGCACAATACGACGTGTCAAAAAGCGAGTTTTATACCCTTGCGTATGCAAAACCGAAAGACCTATTTGCGCTTGCGGACATTCCAAAGGGCATGGTACGGTGGGTGAACATCGACGCGCAGTGCCCAAAAGAAACGCTCTATGCGCTCGGCACCGTTTTTTCTATTCATCCGCTGGTGCTTGAAAACATACCCGATAACAACCAGCGTACCAAAATAGAGGAGTACGAAAAGCAGGTGCACCTTGTTGCAAAGATGATTTACTTTGCAAACGACGCTCTTGTTGTTGAACATATGAACTTCATCCTTGGGCCCAATTATGTGCTTTCCTTTGGGCAGACGGACGGCGATGTGTTTGCGCCCATCCGCAACCGCATCAAAAGTGAGGGAACGCAGTTGAGGGCGCGCGGGGCAGACTATCTTTTGTACACGCTTCTCGATTCCATTGTGGACGGGTACTTTGCCGCGCTTGAGGCCATCAACGACCGGGTGGATGCGCTGGAGGAGGAGATTCTCGAAGGCGCGTCCAACAAGCAGCTCGAGGACATACGCGGCATCCGCAGGCAGCTGTTGAGCCTCACCAAGGCGGTCTGGCCACTGCGAGATGTGGCGTCTCTCATGGGGAAGGATGCAAGCCCGCTTATCCATGAGGAAACGAAGCCCTATCTTCGCGACGTGTACGACCATATCGTGCAGGTCATCGATACCACGGATACGAGCAGGGAGCTTGTTGCAGGCCTCGCGGACATCCACTTTTCCAACACCAGCTATAAGCTCAACGAAATTATGAAAATTCTAACCATCATCTCCACCATTTTCATGCCGCTTTCGTTCATTGCGGGTGTGTATGGGATGAACTTCGAGAATATGCCGCTTTTGCACTACAAGTGGGGTTACTACGGCACTTGGGCGGCGATGATTTTGATCTCTGTGATGATGCTTATTTACTTCAAAAGAAAAAAGTGGTTCTAGCGCATTGTTTTGGTTTTAAATACAAGTTGCGCAAACAAAACAACACCGCCGCGGGAAAAAGCTCCCCGCGGCGGTGTTTTTGTTGCAAAAACTATAGCGTCTCAATTTCCACACGGTGCATCAGCGCGATTACCTCGTCCATATCGGGGCTTTGGCTGCCCTCGCGCATCACGCTTGCCGCGCCTGCTGCCATGCAGAGCCTTGCGGTTTCGCGAAGCCCCATGCCGCGCGCTTCGCAAAGCGCAAGCGCAGCCATAACTGCGTCGCCTGCGCCGACGGTACTTTTTTTAGCTACTGTAAGGCCGTGGGCGTAAAGGCGTTCTTCCGCACGCAAAAAGAGCGCTCCGTTGCCGCCCATCGTAATGACTACCAGCGCAACACCTTTTTCCAAAAGCGCTCTCGCACCTACAAGGCAGTCATCTATTCCGGAAAGAGGACGCTGCAGAAAAGCTGCAAGCTCCCGCAGGTTCGGCTTTATTGCGTAAGGGGCGGCCTCGGCCGCAAGCCGCAGCGGTTCGCCGTCGGCATCCACGAACGCCTTTGCGCCGCAGCTACGGCAAAGCGCAGTAAACCTCTTGTAGGTGGAAGCATCCGCCCCGGGCGGTAATGCACCCGAGAACACAGCGATATCGCCTTCTTTGAGGCGGGATTGAAGTTTTTTCTCCACGGACGCAAGCGTTTCGCTGTGTACGGGGCAGCCGGGCTCGTTGATTTCTGTGGTAAGACCGTTTACGGGATCAAACACCTTCAGGTTGACGCGCGTGGGCGTATCCACAACGATAAAATCCGTTTCTATGCCGCGCTCGCGTAGGCTTTGCTCAATTTTCCTTCCCGTTTCACCACCGAGGATTCCCATAGCAACGCATGGCTCATTCATCGCGTCGAGCGCCTTGGCGACGTTCACGCCTTTCCCGGCGGCGTCCTCACGCATCGTGTGCATGCGGTTGAGTGCCCCCGGCGTGAAAGACGGTATTTCACAGGTTTTGTCTATGGCAGGGTTGAGGGTAAGCGTATAGATCATACAAACCAACCGGCTTTCTTAAAAATGGAGGGAGAACCTTCTTCGCCAATTATAAAATATTTTCCTACGCGTGTATAGATTTGTTGCAATCTACATATACTTACAAAAACAGACAAAACTAGTGGCTTTTTTGCAAAGGAAACAAAATTTGCCGCGCGAATAATGCAACAGGGTTCCTTATGGCATACAAAGGACCGTACAAAAGGCCACAGATGGGCCGAAAGGGGAATTGTATGGAGCAACAAACCTTGAGAAAGGGCACACAGCTCACGGTAACGCTCGGCGGCGAGCTTGATCACCACAATGCTGCGTCTTTGCGGCAGAGCATCGATGCGCTGCTACAAGACAAAAGCATCACGGAATTGGTGTTTGATATGAAAACGGTAACCTTTATGGACAGTTCCGGCATAGGCTTACTGCTTGGCAGATACCGTTTGATGACAGAGCGGGGAGGCAAGCTCTCCATCCATGGCGCCAACAGGTATGTGGAACGGATGATCAAAATGGCGGGGCTTTCCCCGCTGCTGCAAAAGCAGGCAAGATAAAGCGTCAAGATGCGCATAGGGGGAAAATACGATGTTTCAAAATGAAATGCACCTTAGCTTTTCGGGGCTTTCGCAAAACGAATCTTTTGCCCGCATGGCGGTAGCGGCGTTTGCAACCCAGCTCAACCCTACCATCGAGGAGTTAACTGACATCCGCACAGCTGTGAGCGAGGCCGTTACAAACGCAATCGTCCATGGTTATGAAAGCCACGGCGGTACCGTGTATATGGATTGCTATATCAAAGACCGCATGTTCGAGGTGATTGTACGCGATGAGGGAAGGGGCATTGAGGACGTGGCGCTTGCCATGCAGCCTTTTTATACCAGCATGCCAAACCTTGAGCGCTCGGGCATGGGCTTTTCGGTGATGCAGGCATTTATGGATACCCTTCACGTGAGTTCCTCACCCGGTAAGGGAACCACCGTTTCCATGAAAAAGTTGATTCCGGCGGTGAGCGGCGATGAGTGAAAGCGCGCCGCTTTCGCACGATCAAACGCTTGAGCTGATCGCGATGGCGCAAATGGGCGACGACGCCGCACAGGAAGCGCTCATCGTCAACAACGCCGCGCTCGTAAAATCCATCGTCAAAAAGTTTACAAACCGCGGCACCGAGTATGACGACCTGTACCAAATCGGCTGTTTGGGGCTTGTAAAGGCAATCAGAAACTTCGATTCCGCGTACAACGTGCGCTTCTCCACCTATGCCGTGCCGATGATCGCAGGGGAGATTAAGCGGTTTTTGCGCGACGATGGGATGATTAAGGTAAGCCGTTCCCTCAAGGAGGTTGCGGCTCGCGCGGCCGCCGCGCAGGAACGCCTTGCGCGGGAGCTTGGCAGGGATGCGGGNNAAATGCATTGAAGAGGAAGTGGAAACGGTCGTAATGGCAATGGAAGCCGTGCGCCCGCACGCATCGATCTATGAGCCGGCTTTCGGTGACGATTCGGATGCGCTTCTGATTGACCGCGTGAGCGGGGAAGATACCGAGGCAAACGATGCCATCAACCGCGTGCTCTTAAAGGAGCTGTTGCATTCGCTCGACCCACGGGAAAGGCAAATCATCATGCTGCGCTATTTTTCGGACAAAACGCAGGGGGAAATTGCCAAAACGCTCGGCGTTTCTCAAGTGCAGGTTTCGAGGCTCGAAAACCGAATTCTATTAAAGCTCAGAGAGCGGGCGACATAGAGCCAATGCGAAACAGCAAGAGAAGAAGCAAAAAACGGAGTCTTCGGCTCCGTTTTGCGTATCGGTGTTTTTAAGGCTTGAAAGGCTCAGCCGTCCCTGCCGGCGGCTTTATAAATCTGCGCGACATGTTCGGCATCCGGAAGGTTGCTTACGTGGGAGGTGCTGCCGTTGAAGAACATACACAAATGCCCGTCCATATCGTTTGAGGAAACGGTATCCTCTCCGTGCGGGGAACCTTGCAGCGAAGCGGCGATATTTTTTCCATTGATGCTGATGACCGCCGGGCGCTTGAAAAAGCTGAAGTCGTTGCCGAAAACCTCTTTGAGTACGGTGGTATCCGTTGCGCTGCTGCACTCCATTTCGGCGTGGTTTTCGCCTCCGGTATAGGTAAGGCGGAACTGGCTGCCGGTGTTAAAATCCGTTACGGTGTAGGATTGACCTTTGACGAGCATGGTTTTTACCTGACCCCAGTCCGTCAGCTCGCCGACCACCGTGGGCGTCCCCTGCAAGGAGGGGCCAACGGGTATGTTGGCTACGATTTCTGCGCGCGCCGCGGCGGCAGAAAATAAGAGCCCCATCGACTGCGGGCCTACCGTGCCGTCCGCAATGATCGACTGACCGTTCGCATCGAGCTGACGCTGCTGGAACTTGATGGTGGCGTCAACCGTCATGGTCTGAAAGTTGCCGGTTGGCTTGAAGTTGAAATACCCAAGGTCCCTCAGACGCATCTGAATGCGCACCACGGTTTCGCCGATGCTTTTGTAAACGATAAGCTCGGGCGTGGCAGCGGGGCTTGTTGGAGAAGGCGAAACCCCGGCAGTTTGCGACGGGGAAGGCAAAGCCGGCGTGGACGACGGTGAAGCGGAGGGTTCCGCAGCCGCTGTGGCGCACGCAAATGTTAAAACAAAAGCAATTGTAACAAGAAGCAACTTTTTCATGGGCTGATTATACCATATGCCGCCGCAACAGGGAATCTTCCCTGCGCGCAGCATTTGTGAATTTTCGCGTTTTACAGGTAGTCCTTGAGCGCAAGCACACGGCTGTAAAGCGGGTCGTATTCACATCCGCACCTGCCGCATTCCTGTTTCGCCTGTTCGATCGCGCGAAGAAGCGCATTCTTGTTGTTCGCGCCCGCCAGGTATTCTTTTGACGGCTCGGCAATGAGCGCCCATGAGGATTCGGAAAATTTCACAAGGATCTTTGTAAGCTCCGCACGGAGAACGCCCTCCTGTGCGACATCTTTTGGATGTTCGGCAGCGGGGAGAGAAGAAAGCTCCGCAATTTCAAAATCGGCGCTTTCCAGCCCGTGGTAATATGAACCGCTGTGCGCGGTGAATTTGAGCACGCAATAATCCGGATCGGTTACGCCCAAGGGGTAATAGCATTCGAAACCTTCGCGCCACAAAAAGTCTTTGGTAGGCTGATCAGTGCAGGCCTCCATTTCACCGCGAAAAAGTACGCCCTTGAAGCTCTGATCGTCGCAATAGTAAATAGATGCTTTTTTGTTGCCACGGAATTCCGCAACCTTTTGCGAGGAGGTGTTGGTAGAAAAATACTGGGTTTCAAAACCATCGTGCTCGAGCACGAGCATGGCACGCACCGTGGGGAAGCCGGCGCCATCTACGGAGGCGACATAGGCGATTTTGCTGTTTGCACGCAGCGCGGATATCGAGCGTAACGAGGTTTCTTTCATGGCGGTTCCTCCTTTTTCCAGTAAACAATGTAGTGAAAAGCGTGTTGGCGAAAACGGCTTGTCCGGCGGCGGTTTACCGCTATGAACTGCCGTTTTTTATAGCATATATCCTATAGAAATATTTGCCAACAAATTTTGTTAAAATGTGCGAGATCGAGAAGAACTGTGGAAGGAATCGCCCTTACGGGGGCGAGGTAGGCACAAGGTTTAAAAGATCCTCTTCGTTGGCGACATTGGTATACACCTGCGGAACATCGCCTACGATGAGACCCTCTGCAATAGGAGCTTCGCAGGAAACGGAAATGCTTTGGGAAACACCCGGGAGCACGAGGCGCACGGATGCGGTAAGGGTGAGGTAGATGCGGTAGAGCGTCTGGTTGATGCCGGAGCTGGAGGTTTCCGAGCGGAACTCGCTTTTTACGCTGCCCATGGGGGTAAATACCACCTTGAGGTACGGTCCTTTACCCGAGAGAAACGAAATGCCTGTAATGGTTCCAAACGGAACGGTAACGCCTTGCTCGCCAAGCGCCGCAATACGCTCCTGCGCATCCTGCGAACAGGCTGCTGCAATCAGGTTCATAAGCCTTGCGTCCGTTTTAAAAAGGTAAACGCCGCTTTCATCTGTTTTTACGTCTACAAGCTTTGAAAAGGATTCCTCGTCACGCATCGAGGCGAGAATGGCCTCGTTCATGGCGCGCGTCGCAACCGAGCGGATGCGCGCCTCGGCAAGCGCCGTCATGGTAGGACGCATGTTTGCGTTTAATACCAGCGAGAGTATAACAAACAGCGTAAGTACCGCTGCCATAGTGAGTAGAATGCGTTTTTTTGTGCGGCGGCGCTTCCTGTGTTTGATTTCAAGTTCCATGCTGCCTCCTGCAAAGACGGGGATTGCCATTTTATGAATGCGCTGTTAATTCATTGTATGCCAAGGAGTTGAGGTTGTTGAGGTTTGCGGCGTGTGGTATACTGCAATGGGGAAATTTAATGGAAAGGGCTTTTGCTGTACCTACGGCAAAAACGCATTTGGAATTGAACGCATGGCAATGAAGCTCGAAGGGATATTCGGCGCCATAAAAAAAAGTATAAATGGGTTGTTTCATCCCGGCAAACACAGTCAGGATCATGATGCAGAGCTTTTCATGGAGCGCAGGAGGCCGAAGCCCTTTGCGCTTGCGGTGCTGTTTTCTATCATCAAGATGCTTTTTGTGACGCTTCTTCTTATGGGCGCGCTTGGGCTTGGCCTTGGCCTTGGTGTGGCCAAAGCCTATGTGGAAACCACGCCGGAGCTCGACCTTTCGCAGCTTACCAAAAGTGACCGTACCTCCTACATCTACGATATGGACGGCAACCTTATCACGACTTTTGCGCTTATGGAGTATCGCGACTGGGCCGAAATCGAAGAAATTCCCGACATGCTCAAAAATGCTGTAATCGCCATTGAGGATGTCCGCTTTTACAAGCACAACGGCATCGACTACAAACGCCTGTTCTCCGCTGTCGTCAACACACTGCGTAACCAGGATACGCATGGCGCGAGCACGTTGACCCAGCAGCTTATCAAAAACAAAATCCTTTCCACCGAGCAAACCTATAAGCGCAAAATACAGGAAGCGTACCTTTCGCTTGAGGTGGAAAACCTCATGGAAAAGGACAACATCCTTGCAGCATACCTCAACGACGTTTATCTGGGCGAATCAAACTATGGCGTCAAAACGGCCGCCATGGACTATTTCGGCAAAACACTCGACCAGCTTAGCATACGCGAGTGCGCCATGCTTGCGGGCATGGTGCAACGCCCGTATCAAACAAACCCGCGGGCCAACACCTACAAGCGTTTCAACGACGACGGTACGAATAAGATGAACATCACCAATGAGCGTACCGATCTCGTCATTGAAAGCATGTATTCGGCGGGTTTCATCACGCGGGAGCAGCGTGACGCGGCGCTCAACGATACGGTGTTCATCATCGAAACCTCCACACAGAAGCAGCTTTACGACATGCCGTATTTTGTGGAGTATGCCATCCGCGATATTATCACACACCTTCTTGAGCAGCGCGGGCTTCTTGATACGACAGCCAACCGTACGCTCATTGAAAAGGAACTTGCCACCGGCGGTTACAGCATTTACCTTACAGTGGATACGGACATTCAGCATACCGTACAGGATACGCTTGCGAATTGGGATGAATATCCCGAATTGGCGGATCCATCAAAGGCAATCAAAGAGGAAACCACTTCCGACGGCAATGTGATACAAACGGTCGAGCCGCAGGCGGCCGCCGTTGTGATCGACTACCGCACCGGCGAACTTCGCGCCGTGGTAGGGGGACGAACCTCGCCCACCATGAAAAAGCAGTACAACCGTGCCTATCGCAGCCGCACGCCTGTGGGCTCCTCCATTAAGCCCCTTGCGGTTTACGGGCCGGCACTCGACCTTGGGCTTTCGCCTGCCTCCATGATCTTAAACTTTCCTTCGGCCATTGAAGGCTGGAACACGGAGAAGGGGTATCCTTACATCGGCAGTGAAAAGTATGTGGGGCCGACTACCGTTCGCCGCGGCGTAGTTTCATCGCTCAACGTGGTGGCGGCGCGCACGCTTCTCGACTATGTAGGCGTGGATGTTTCCACGCAGTACCTTCTTAACCTTGGCGTCGATCCGTCGCAGATCAATTCCGATGGGCCGGGACTTGCCCTTGGCACAAGCGGCATCACGCCCATTGAAATGGCGGCCGCATTCGCAGCGGTTGCCAACGAGGGCGAGTATGTCGAACCGCTTTCGTTTACCCGCGTGGTAGATGCGAACGGCAAGGTGATTCTCAACGCGGACGATATCCGAGAAACTAGGCAAGTATTCAAGCGCTCCACCGCATATATGCTCGTTGACCTTCTTTCCGACGCAGTCAAACGCGGCACGGGTACCAACGCACAGATCAAGGGCATGAACGTTGCGGGCAAAACCGGAACGAACTCCGACTATTCAAGCGTTTATTTTGCGGGCATGACGCCTTACTATGCCGCTTCCCTTTGGATCGGGCATGACAATTACGAAATTAAGCTCAGAAGCGGCGCGAGCGGCGGTACATATGCAGCACCATTGTGGGCGGCGTTTATGTCGAAAATTCATGAAGGGCTTGCCAACAAACCCATCATTGACGCGTCCACCTCCGAGCTCGGGCTTGTAAAATGCACCGTTTGCAGCATTTCCGGCAAGCTGGCGACGCAAGCTTGCTACCTCGACGATGCGCATCAGCCCGTGACCGATTGGTTTGAAAAGGGTACGCAGCCCACGGAAAACTGCGACATGCATGTGGTTTTGAACGTGTGCGCCGAAACCGGCATGCAGGCGTCGTACGGTTGCCCAACGGTCATTCAAAGGAGCATGATCCTCATAAGCTCGACCTCGCAGTTTAGGAAAATCAATGAAATGGTGCTTCGGCAGTATATGCCAAACGTGATCTATACCGATATTTTGGCAAGCGAGTACGGCGCAACAAGCTATGAACCTTCGGCCATCTGCACGCTGCACGGCGGCGGTTATGTAGATCCCACGCAGCCTTCGCTCGATTTTCTCGTTTCGCAGGCGCAGACGCTGCGCAGCCAGGTGATGGGTTATCTTGCAGTGGTACAGAACCTTCCGGATACCGATAGGGCAACGCTTGCGACGGGGATTGATTCCTTGGAAACTGCCATTGCATCGGGATCGTTTGATACGATCCAACAGTATTACGACTATTTGAGCTACAACTATTCCGTAATTTCCGAGGCGTATCCACCGCCCATAACTGCGCCATGAGCACGGAACTTTTGCGGTTGTATGAAGCTGAAAGAGCGCGCATGTTAAGCCTTGACGGAGAAGGGGACTATCAAAACCCCGTATTTGGGGAAGGACCTTTGGGGGCAAGGCTTATGCTCGTTGGCGAAGCGCCGGGCGCGGAAGAGGCAAAACGCTCTCGTGCTTTTGTGGGGAAGGCGGGGGAAACGCTTTCTCGTCTTTTAGATTCGGTGCAGCTTTCGCGCGACGAAGTGTTTATCACAAACGCGGTAAAATTTCGCCCTGTAACAAGAAAGATAAAAACCGTTTCCAACCGTACGCCAAAACCCGACGAGTTGCTTTTGTCGTTGCCCCTTTTAAAACAGGAGCTTCTGATCGTGCGTCCGAGGGTGGTCGCTACGCTTGGGAACACCCCTCTCAAGGCGCTGCTTCGCATTGCAGGGCAAAAAAGTGCCGTGATCGGCGACGTGCATGGCAAAAGCATCGAGACGGAAGCGGAAAGCTTTTCCTTTGTTTTGTTTCCGCTTTACCATCCGGCAAGCGTTATTTACAACCGCGCGCTGACGCAGACGCTTGCTGAGGATTTTATGAAATTGAACGTGTTGATCAAAGAGAGGTGAGCTTTTTGACGTTAAAGATTTGGCTGTACCGCGCGGCTGCCGCGCTGTTTTTCATGTGCCTTGCTGCGCTTCCAACGGGCGCCTTGGCGGAAGGAACGGAAACCGGGCAAGTGACGGCCGAAGATGTAAAGCTTCGGCAAGCGCCCGATACCGAGTCGCAGATCCTTGCGGAACTTGCGCGGGGAACTGAGGTCGAAGTGCTTGCCACGGAAGGAAACTGGCACCGCGTGCTATATAACGATCAAGTCGGCTACATCCGCAGCGACTATTTGTTTTTAAAATCCGCAGGCAGTTGCGGTGCGTACGTAATCGACGACAATACCGCGCTTCGCGGCGGCCCGGGCGACTCCGCATATGTGGTTGCAACGCTTGGCGCGGGACGCGGCGTGAAGGTGAAAACCATCGTCGGCGAGTGGTACTTTGTGCATGTAGATGATCTTTCGGGCTATGTAAAAAGCTCGGAGCTTCTTATTACCGCCTCCAGCACCGCCTCCGTCAGCATGCTCAAAAAGGGCATGGAGGGCGAGGAAGTGAAGCGCCTTCAGCAAGAACTCAGCCGGCGCGGCTTTTTGTAAAATGCCGATGTCTCAGGTGTTTTTGACTCAAAAACAAGGGATGGCGTACTTGCGTACCAGAAGGCCGCAGGGCTTTCCTCGGCAGACGGCGTTGCGGGTGCTGAAACACTCAACTCTGTCTACGATACTTCCAACAACATCATGAAGGAAAACGCCACTTACAACCGGATCAAGGGCACCGTGGTACTTCTCGACTGGTTTAAAGGCGGCAGCGACTGGCTCGAAAAAGGCGCACGCTTTACCGTGACCGATGTAAGAACCGGTTTGAGCTTCCGCGCTCGTCGCTTCGGCGGCTGGTACCATGCGGACAGCGAGCCCATTACCGCTTCGGATACCGCCATCATGAAACGCTGCGCTGGAGGCAAATGGTCGTGGGACAGGCGTCCCATTTGGGTGACCTACAACGGCAAAACCGTAGCCGCAAGCATGCACTGTATGCCGCACATGGTCGATCCCACGGCAAGCAACAACTTCGATGGGCACTTTTGCATCCATCTTTATAACTCGCTCGTCCATGAAACCAGCAGGGAATGCCCAAGGCACCAAGCCTGCGTCATGGAAGCATACCGCGCCGGACGTGCAGACTGACGGTAAGCCAATTCCTGCGGTTTTGTATGCCGAAAGGCACGCAAACGCGAAGTTGATAGCGCTTGCCGTGGGACGTGGCCATGTCGACCGATAACAGCAAAAAACACTGCGAAACTTAGCTGTTCAACCATGTTCGGATTGTTGTGTTATGCTAAAAACAAAAAACGGGCCTGTTCCGCGTTATGCTCGGAACAGGCCCGTGGCCGTTTTTGCGATCTTTACTTTTCAAAGAGACTGTTGAGCCGGCGGCGCATGAGCTGCCGCCGATGTGCGGTGGCGGCGCCGTCCACCACATAGCCGCCTTCGGCCTCGGTAAGTACATCCCCTTCTTTTACGGGCTGTAAAATGGAGGCGCTATCAAGGACAATGGAGACGCCTGCATCATCCGTGCAGATGACGCATTCTCCTTCCTTGCGATCGACGATGAGCATGGGAAAACCTCCTTTGCCGCCGCGTTTTCAAGATGGAATACATGTTTGAAATTGCCGCAAGCTATGTTACAATAAATTATAGCAGAAATTTCTAAAAAGCAAAGGGCGGCAGCTATGGAAGAGCGCGATCTCAATCAGAAGGAGCTGCTTCAAAAAATGCGCGCACAGGCGCAGCTGATGGAGGACGTCCTTCTAGAAGAAAGTATGGAAGCATACGAAAGCACCGGAAAGCTTACATTCTCCAGGCTTTGCGAAAAGAGCACAGAATACGAAAATTATCTCATATCCATCTCGAAGCTCGAAAAGCAGCTGGAGGATCAGGTGCAAAAAAAGTGACGCTGATTTGACGCGCCTTCCGTTTGCCGGAAAGGCGCGGTTTATTTTTTCGTGAAACTGTGAATAAATCTTAAAAGGTGGTTTCACGGGTTCCTTTCGGACGGCGGGTTATTGTATAATAATGTAGCGCAAATTCTTAAAGTTGGCGAAAGGCGGGGGCAGCTTGTCTTACGAGGTGCTAGTAAAAACAATATCCAGCGGCCTGTCCCAAATTCAGTGGACAGACCTTGTGGATATTATTCTCATTGCCATACTTTTGTACCGGCTGATTTTGCTTACCAAAGAAACGCGGGCGTATCAGCTGATCAAGGGCGTAGCGCTGCTTTTTTTGGGTGCGATCGTAAGCGATACGCTCCAGCTTTCTACGCTGAGCTGGATTTTAAACTCCGTGCTCGCCTCGGGCGTGGTGGTGGCGGTTGTTTTGTTTCAGCCGGAGCTTCGGCGCGCATTTGAGCACATCGGTCGTGGCCAGCTTTTCGTGCGGGAAACCTTGAGTACCGTTGTGCCGGAATCCACACAGATCGTCAGCGAGATGCAGCTTGCCATCACCAACCTCGCCAAAAGGCGCGTAGGTGCTTTGATTGTGATTGAGCAGCGCACGGGCCTTGGCGACATCATCAGCACCGGTACCCGCATTGACGGCATGATTTCCGCGCCGCTGATTGAGAACATTTTTGAACCCAATACGCCACTTCACGACGGGGCGGTTGTGATCCGCAGCCAAA
>DLFZ01000077.1:5729-9330 GCA_002482435.1 Christensenella sp. UBA7707 | reverse complement strand
GGAAGCCTTGCGCCGCAAGGCTTCCTTCTCAGGAACGGCCGACCGTGCCGCAGGCGGCCCTCGGCGGGGCACGCTTCGGGCACTTGGCCTTTGGGCCGTCGCAGGATGTTCCTGCAAACCTCAACAAAGTGCCGCAGATGCTTTGTTGAAACAGAAACGCCCGGCAAAAACCGGGCGTTTCTGCTGTTTTGGGGATTTACCGAAATATAGGAGTTATCAGTTTACGCCCGCAAGGATGTCAGTGATGCTGCGGATGGGGATGATGAGATCCCAACCGGTGGGGGACTGGTCGTTCATGCGGGACAGGTTCATTTCCGCGGTGCCAAGACGCTGGCCGTTGGAGTAGTCAAGCGTGCCGCCAAACGGGTTCTGAACGGGGGCGGATTCCATCGCGTTGATGTAGGCTTCCCAGGTGATGGGGCCGTCGCCGAGGCGGGAAAGACCCTGGCAGAACACGCTGCCCGCGATCCAACCGGTCATGGCATAGGCGTTGATTTCGGCGTCGGTCGCGCCAACCTGACGGATGTACTTATCAAAGTTCTGGTATTCTTCGGAGTTCACGTCAATGTTCACCCAGCCAAGGCCGTAGATGCCCGCGGTTTCGGTTTTCATAAGCTTCTGGATGTGCTCGGCGTTCGCGTCGGTGATGGTCTTGGAAACGTTCACGTAGGTGGTGATGACGGGCTTCATGATGTCCTGCTTCTCCATTTCCTTCACGAGGACGGGGAAGGTAGCCTGGATCATCGCGCCAATCACGAGGTCGCAGTCCTTCATTTTGGCAACCTGAGCGGAAGCATCGGTCGCGCCAGCCTGGAGGGTTTCAACCACAAGCTCAACGCCGTACTTGGCGGCGGCGGCTTCAATACCGGCGTAGAGGGATTTGCCAGCGTCGTCATTGGTGTACACAACGCCGATCTTCTGCGCCTTGAAGTAACCTTTCGCGTAAGCGACCATGACTTCACCTTCGGTGGTGTAGATGGGCTGTACGGGGAAGGAGGAGCGGTCGTTGCCTTCAGCCTGTGCCTGATAGAGCTGGCCGATGCCCGTGGCGTAATACACGGAGGGGATGCCGGCTTCCTTCATCATGTCGAGGGTGGCGGCAACAACGGGGGTGCCGAAGTGGCCAACGATGGCAAACACCTTGTCGTCGTTGAGGAAACGCTCAAACGCCGCAATGCCTTTTTCGGGCAGGAACTCATCGTCCGTGTGGATGTAGTTGATGGTACGGCCGTTCAGACCGCCGTTCTCATTGAACATCTGGAAGTAAGCCTTGATGCCGTACTGGAACGGGATACCAACGGGAGCATAGGCACCGGAAACCGCGATGCTGTTGGCAACGAGGATTTCGGTGTCGGTTACGCCCTGAGAATTTGCAACGGGAGCTTCGGTAGCAACGGGAGCTTCGGTGGTAGCGGGAGCCTCGGTGGCTGCAGGGGTGTCGGTGTTTTCGGGCTCAGCGGGAGCTGCGCAGGCAAAAGCCGAGAACAGCATGATGACCGCAAGAGCAAGGGTCAAAAGTTTCTTCATTTTTGGTTCTCCTCCTTAAATGCTATGTTCCTGAGAATTCGTTTTATCTCAAACAGCCTTTGGCTGTTGTGAGCGGGGGATGGGGTTAAGCTTTGCTGCCAAGGTAGGCCTCGATGATGCGCTCGTCTTTGATCAGCTCCTCGCCGGTGCCTTCCATGGAAATGCTGCCTACCTCAAGCACGTACGCGTAATGCGCGATCTTGAGCGACTGTTTCGCGTTTTGCTCCACGAGCAAAACCGTGGTGCCGGATGCGTTGAGCGATTTTACGATTTCAAAGATCTCCTTCACGATCAGCGGCGCAAGGCCGAGCGAAGGCTCGTCGAGCAACAGTACCTTCGGCGAAGCCATAAGTGCGCGGCCGATGGCGAGCATTTGCTGTTCGCCGCCCGAAAGCGTACCAGCAACCTGCTTGGCGCGCTTGGGAAGGATGGGGAAGCGGTCGTAAGCCTCGGAAAGCCTTGCTTTTACGGCGGTCTTGCTCTTTACGGAGTATCCGCCGATGAGAAGGTTTTCTTCCACCGTCAAGTCAGGGAAAATTTGGCGGCCTTCAGGCGCGTGCACAATGCCGTTTGAAACGATTTTTTCAGCGGGCATGTTGGTGATATCCATACCGTAGGAAAATATGTGCCCGGAGGATTTTTCGGTGACACCTGAAATAGAGCGAAGAAGGCTCGACTTTCCCGCGCCGTTCGCGCCCAAAAGCGCAACGATCTCACCGTCGTTGATGGTCATGGAAACCTTTTTGAGCGCTTCGATGCGCCCGTAGGATACGGACAGCTCCTCAATTTTGAGGGCGGTTTTTTCGGCGGGAAGGTTGGTTCTCATGCTTCGTCCTCCTTGCCCAGGTAAGCATCCTGCACGAGCTGGCTTTCCTGAATTTCCTTGGCCGTGCCTTCAGCGAGTTTTTTGCCGAAGGAAATGGCGCAAATCCTGTCGCACAGGCCCATCACAAGCTTCATGTCGTGCTCGACAAGAAGAATGGAACAATGGTAATCGCGGCTGATGCTGCGGATCAGGTGCATCAAGCGTTCGGTTTCGTTTTCATTGAGGCCGCCTGCCGGTTCGTCGAGAATGATCAGGCTCGGGTCGCACATTAGCGTGCGTCCCACTTCAATCAGCTTCAATACACCATAGGGCTGCGCCGCTGCGTACTGGCCTGCGATTCCTTCAAGGCCGATGTAGCGAAGAACCTCCATGGCCTTTTCGCGCATTTTCTTTTCATGCTTCCTTGCCCAAGGCATGGAGAACATGTTGGAAATCACGCCCGAGTGAAACTCCGTATGCCCGCCAAGAAGGATGTTGTCGATCACGGTGAGGTCCTTAACGACCTCGGTGTTTTGGAAGGTGCGTACAAGCCCGAGGGGGATGATTTTGTGAACCGGAAGATGGTTCAAAATGTGCTCCTTGCCGTCTTTGGCAATGAAGCGAATGGTGCCTGCGTTGGGCTTATAAAACTGGGTGATGCAGTTGAACACGGTGGTTTTGCCCGCACCGTTGGGCCCGATGAGCCCGTAAATCTCGCCGCGGCGAATGGAAAAGCTCAAGTTGTCAACGGCCTTAAGGCCGCCGAAGCTGATGGAGAGGTTTTCAACCCTTAATACGTCTTCCATACAGCTATACCTCCTTTTTCAGTGCGACTTTCGCTGCTGCCTTGCGCTTTTGGAACCACATCGCGATGCCGCCGGGGATGTTGATGAGGCCGCGCGGGTAGAACATCAGCACGATGATCATCAAAATGCCGTAGATTAAAAGCGACATACCGGGCATTTCGCCGATGATAGGGATTTCCTTAATCAGTTCCGACAAACCGTTGAACATGACCGCGCCCACAACCGCGCCGCCTATGGTACCTGCGCCGCCGATCACGACCACCGCAATCAGGTCAAGCGAAAGCACGGCCGTCCAGCGGGTAGGGTCGGTACGGGTGAAGAAGTGAACGTAACATACACCCGCGATGCCCGCGAAAATGGCGCTGATGGCAAAGCTCAAAAGCTTGTATTTGAAAATGTTCACGCCCATCGCCTGTGCGGCGTGCTGGCTCGACTTCATGGCGATCATGGCGCGGCCGGTGGA
>DLFZ01000077.1:948-5716 GCA_002482435.1 Christensenella sp. UBA7707 | reverse complement strand
CTTATGGCCGAAAATCACGGGGTGGCTTGCGGCTGCGCCGGAGAAGCCGCCGGTAAACCAGTCCATTTCAATGAACAGCTGGCGGAGGATTTCGCCAAAACCCAGCGTTGCAATGGCAAGGTAAAGCCCTTCGAGGCGAACCGCAATGGCGCCGAGCACGAGGCCAATCAGAAGCGGCGCGAGCACGGCTACGATCAGCGCGGGGATGAACGGCCATTCAAGCTGCTTGGTAAGGTAGGCCGACATGTAGGCCGACAGACCCATAAATGCGGCGTGGCCAAGGGAAACCTGACCAGAGAAACCCAGAAGGACGTTTACGCCGATGCCTGCAATGGCAATATAGACGATGGAACCGAGCATCGTGATGGTGGAGGTGGATACGCCCGGAATGATAGCCGGCAACGCGAAGAGCACGCCCACAAGCAGATACTGGAGATATTTGTTCTTTACGACGCGCATGTAAGCTCTCCTTAAACCTTTTTGACGATCTTCTTGCCGAACAAGCCGTTAGGCCGAAGCACGATGAACAGAAGGATCAATGCGTAAAGGAACGGCAAGGCCCACTTGGTGGAAATGTAGTAGCCGAACAGGTTGTTTGCAATGCCGATGATGAATGCCGCAACAACAGGCCCATAAAACGTGGAGAATCCGCCGAGCACCGCAGCGATGAAGGAATTGAGGTGGATGGAGTCCATCATGGAAACGGTCACGTTTTTGAGCGGTGCAACCATAACGGCGGCAAGGCAGCCCAAGGCGGTGGCAACGGCCCATGCGCCCATCGTTACCATTTTGGTGGGAACGCCCATGAGGCGTGCCGTGGTGGGGTTGGCGGCTGTGGCGCGCACAGCGAGGCCGAGCTTTGTTTTATCGAGGATGAGGAACAGTGCGACCATGATCGCAAAGGTAATGCCGATGACCAAGAAGGAGTTGGGGAGCACCTTTACACCGCCGATGTCAACCGCGGAGGCGGAAATGAACTTGGAGAACGAGGTTTCGTTTGCGCCAAAAAGCATGGGGGCGAGGCCTTGGAAAATGATGATGAGCGCGAGGGAAATCATTTCCCTGCTCAGCGCCGTAATGTGCTTGCGGCCATTCATGAGCACCCTGTCGATGAGTGCGCCCAAAACCATGGCAAAAACCATTGCAGCCGGAACGGCAATATAAAGAGGAAAGCCGAGCTGCAAGATAAACGCCGTGCAGATGTAAGCGTTGAACATGCCAAGCGTACCCTGCGCAAAGTTGATGATTTTGGAAGTCTGGTAAATCAGAACCAGGCCCATGGCCGCCAAGGCGTACATGCTGCCCGTTTCAATGCCGCCTACGACTTGCTGAAAAAACTCCACCATAATAAGAGCGTTCTTCCTTTCCAAACGAATTCAGGAAAATATTTATGACATAAATGTCATTTTTTATACTTTGGGGAAATATTGGATGCGATCCGAAATAATTGCATACTACGACCCGTTCCTGATAACAGCATCATATAGTCAAATGCCGTTATTGTCAACATGATTCTTCAAAAAAATATCAAGCATGTCATTTCAAAAAACTTTTCGTAAGGGCGTTGAAATTCCTTAAAACATCTGATATACTCACAGCGAAGTGACAAGGTTGTCATTTCTTCTTGCGCGCCTAACGACGCTTCGAAAGCAAACCTGTCTGTCTTATGCATGTGCGGTACAGCCGCGCGTTTCGCAATTGAAAGGAGCAACTTCAAATGAAACACAACACAGTAGGCGTACTGAGCTATGGGTTGTACCTGCCCGAAAATACCATGAGCGCCCGCGAAATTTCTGAGGCGACAAAGGGTGTTTGGTCGGAAGCGGCGGTCGTTGACAAACTTGGCATTGTGCAAAAGCGCATCCCGGGTGAAAACGACGGTACGCAGGAAATGGGCGTTCGCGCTGCGCTCGACGCGCTTAAGCGTGGCAATGTGGATCCCAAGGAAATCGATGTGATCCTTTGCATCGGCGAAGAGTGGAAGGAGTACGCGCTTACCACCTCTGCGCTCTACATACAAGGCGCCATCGGCGCGCACAACGCTTGGGGCATTGACGTGCAAAACCGTTGCTGCACCACCTGCTCAGCCATCAAGATCGCCAAGGATATGCTTCTATCTGACGACGAAATCAATACCATCATGATCGTGGGCGGCTACCGCAACGGCGATTTTGTGGACTTTACCGATAAGAACATGTCCATGATGTACAACCTCGGTGCAGGCGCGGGTGCGCTCATTTTACGCAAAGGGCTCGATCATAACTTGGTGCTCGGTTCCCACATCATGGGCGATGGCAGCCTCGCGCGCGACGCGGGCGTTGAAATCGGCGGCATTTGCCGTCCGTTTACGCCGGAAAACATTGAGGAAGGTTACAAATCGCTTCGCCTCCTTAACCCGGAGCACATGAAGAACCGCCTCAACGAGGTGAGCGTTCCCAACTGGTACCACTGCATCGACGAATCGCTGCGCAAATCCGGCGGTCTTACCCGCAAGGACATTGGCTACCTCGCCATTTTGCATTTCAAGCGCTCGCAGCATGTGTCGATGGTTGCGGAGCTCGGCCTTGCCCAAGAGCAAACGGTTTACCTTGAAAACTATGGCCACATCGGCCAGATCGACCAAATTCTTTCCCTCGCGCTCGGCCTTGAGCAGGGTAAGATCAAAGACGGAACGCTTGTAACCATGATCGCGGCGGGCATCGGCTATGTTTGGGCGTCCACTTGCATCCGCTGGGGAAAATAGGGGCACATTTTACGAAAGCTATTTGTGCTAAGAAACAAAGCCCGTTTCTCCCTTTTGAAAATGTGATACAATAGAAAGGACGTTTCCTATGTTCGACTACAGCTCCAAGTGCATATCCGTCGAAAAGGCGCTCTCACTCGTGAAGAGCAACGACGTGATTACCGTGGGCATGGCCGGCGCCGAGCCCTACGAGTTCCTCTCCAAAATTCACACCATCGCCGACCGTGTGGAGGATGTTACCATCACCAACTGTCTTCCGACCATACAGGGCGAATACCTTACCGATTTTTTAAAGTACCAAAAGGCGTTTAAAATCGACAGCTGGTTTTACAGCGGCCAGCTTCGTGCGTTGCAAAAAACGGGCCGTGTTTCGTTTATCCCCAACTGCCTGCACTTTGCCGGCAAAAAGCGCAACGAAACGGTAAAGACCAACGTATTTGTTGCCTCAGCTTCCATGCCCGATGAGAATGGCTACATCGCCGTTTCCTGCTCCAACGTATATGAAACGCTCATCGCGCGCACTGCAGACATTGCTATCCTTGAAATCAGCCCCAACATCCCGCGCGTGAACGGTGATCTGAAGCTGCATTTTTCCGAGATCGACTACCTTGTAAAGTGCGACTATTTTCTCCCCACCATTCCCGATGTGACCTCAAACGAGAAGGATATGGCCATTGGCCGCTTCATTGCGGATTACATCAACGACGGCGACTGCATTCAGATTGGCATCGGCGGCATCCCAAACGCCGTATGCGAGTTCCTTTCCGATAAAAAGGATCTCGGCGTTCACACCGAAATGATGACAACCGGCATCATGCGCCTGATGAAATCGGGCGTGGTGAACAACTCAAAAAAGCAGATGAACCAAGGCGTTTCCGTGTGCTGCTTTGCGCTTGGTACGCAGGAGCTTTATGAGTACATCAACAACAACCCCGCCGTGGAGATTCGCGACGGCGCATGGGTAAACGACCCCGCCGTGATCGCCCTCAACGACAACCAGGTTTCCATCAACACCACCATCGAAATCGACCTTACGGGTCAGTGCTGCTCGGAGAGCATTGGACACCTTCAGTTTTCCGGCACGGGTGGCCAGTCCGATACCGCGACCGGTGCGCAGAACTCCAAAAACGGCCGTTCCTTCATCGCGCTGTATTCAACCGCCATGGTGAAAAAACCCGAAACGGGCGAGCGCGAGGAAATTTCGAAAATCGTGCCGGTGCTCAAACCCGGCGCGGCGGTTTCTTTAAGCCGCAACGACGTGGATTTTGTGGTCACCGAATACGGCTGCGTGAGCCTTCGCGGCTTAAGCGTTGCGGAACGCGCAAAGCGCCTCATTTCCATTGCGCATCCCAAATTCCGCGACGAGCTTACGCAAAAAGCAAAAGAATATTTGTATTCGATATAGAGTAGATCAGAAAAAGGGAAGTGCAATTAAGCAATGGCCGGATTTATTTTTGAAGGCAAGCAGGTTTACTACGAGGAACACGGTGCGGGCGAGCCCGTCGTTGTGCTCAACGGCATCTTCATGAGCTGTGCCTCGTGGGCCGCGTTCGTGCCCTCGTTTGAAAAGAAGTGCAGGCTCATCCTCCTTGACCTTCTTGATCAGGGAAGAACGGAGAAGATGGATCGTGAGTTTACACAGGCGCTTCAAGTAGAGCTCGTAGATGCGCTCCGCGCGCACCTTGGCTACGAGACGTGGTCGATTGTGGGCATTTCCTACGGCGGCGAGGTTGCACTTCAATACGCTGCAGAGCACCCTTCGTGCGTGAAGAAGCTTGTGCTTTCCAACACTGCGCCAAATACGTCCGACTGGCTCAGAGAAATCGGCCATTCGTGGGAATTTGCGTGCGATTCGCACGATGGGCACCAGTTCTTTAAAACCTGTATCCCCGTGGTGTATGCGCCGCAGTTTTTCAATCGAAACTATGCCTGGGCTTCCGCGCGCGAGGAGCTTTTTGTACGTGCGTTTTCCCCTGCGGTGTACGATGCATTCTCCCGCCTTATCCGCTCAGCGGAAACGCACGA
>DLFZ01000077.1:0-916 GCA_002482435.1 Christensenella sp. UBA7707 | reverse complement strand
ATGTAACCCCGCTCTACCAGCAAAAGGAGATCGTCGCAGGGATAAAAGACGCGGCACACATCCTCATTCTCGATGCGGGGCATGCCGTGATGTATGAAAAGCCCGCCGAGTTTACGGCGGCGGTGCTTGGATTTGTTACCTCGGACACGAAAGTTCGTATCCTATAAAATATACACAGGGAGGATCATTACCATGTCGAAACGCTTGGAAGGCAAAATCGCGCTCATCACCGGCGGCGCGGCGGGAATCGGCGCGGAATGCGCAAAAAGGTTTGCGCAGGAAGGCGCCATCGTATACGCGGGCGACCTGAAGCCGCTTACCTATGAAGCTGAAAACGTATTTTTCGTAAGTCTCAACGTGACCGACGTCGCAAGCTGCGAGGCCGCCGTGAAGGAGATCACCGACAAGCACGGCAAAATCGACATTCTCGTAAACAACGCCGGCATTACCCGCGACGCGCTCATCCAAAAGATGACCGACGAAATGTGGGACCTCGTCATCAACGTAAATCTGAAAGGCGTGTTCAACCTTACCCGCATTGTTGGCCCCGCGATGATGCAAGCTGGCTACGGCTCCATCATCAGCATTTCCTCGGTCGTGGGCGAGTTTGGCAACATCGGTCAAACCAACTATGCCGCCACCAAGGCGGGCGTTATCGGCATGACCAAAACTTGGGCGAAGGAATTTGCGCGCAAGGGCGCCAACGTTCGTTGCAACGCCATCGCGCCGGGCTACTGCATGACCGATATTTTGAAAACCGTTCCGCAGGACCTTCTCGATAAGTTTGCCGCCATGACGATGCTCGGCCGCCTCGGCCAGCCCGAAGAGATCGCAAACGCGGCGCTGTTCCTCGCGAGCGATGAGTCGAGCTACGTTACCGGCCATGTGCTCGATGTAAACGGCGGTATGCGCCTGT
>DLFZ01000036.1:5817-13219 GCA_002482435.1 Christensenella sp. UBA7707 | reverse complement strand
GTTCGAATTTTGCCTTTGCCATTTCGAGCTTTCCTCCTAAAATGTATGCTGCCAAAATGATGGTGCGGTTCCGCTCCGGCGCGGTATCTTTGGAGCGGGTGATGGGAATCGAACCCACATGACCGGCTTGGGAAGCCGACGCTCTGCCACTGAGCTACACCCGCGTCACAATAGCTTTAGCGCACTTTGCGATATAGCATTACTATTCTAATTCAAGGCCGCGTTTTTGTCAACAAATTACGGCGGGCAAACCATAGCAAACGGGGCATTTTTGCGTACGCAACATGTGGTATTAAGTTTAAGAAAAGAGCACAAGCGCTCGGGGAAAAAAGGCGCATGCATAGAACTGTAAAAAATCGCCGGAAGCAAAACCGATGTTTATTCACAGAGCAAATCGGCGGGAAAAGAAAAAGCGGCGGGTATATGCCCGTCGCTTTATAAAATTTGTATGCTCGCAAAAGGATATGTGGCTAAGCGCTCCTTATTTAAGAGCAAGCGCCGGTACGGCGTTGAGCGAAAGCGGCGAGGTTTCACCGCGAAGCAACGCGTAATAGCCTGCACAGCCGATCATAGCGGCGTTGTCGGTGCAAAAGCGGAATTCCGGACAATAAAAAGAAATGCCGTCCTTGGATGCGCGCGCGGCCATCGTGTCGCGCAAGGCGCGGTTGGCGCTTACACCGCCTGCGAGCGCAAGCTTTTTTTGCCCACACGCAAGCGCCGCACGAACCGACTTTTCCGCGAGCGCGTTTACCACCGCACGTTGAAACGACGCGGCGATGTCCGCAAAAAGAAGCGGCTCGCCTTTTTGCTGCGCGTTATGAAGCAGGTTTACGACCGCCGTTTTGATGCCGGAAAAGCTGAAGTCGAAGCCTTCACCCTCGTTGAGCGAAGAATGGAACGCATAAGCGTTGGGATTGCCCTCAAGCGCAAGCTTTTCAAGCGCAGGCCCGCCCGGGTAGGAAAGCCCGAGAGCGCGCGCTACTTTATCGAACGCTTCGCCGGCAGCATCGTCGCGCGTTTTGCCCATGAGAGAAAAACAACCGTAATCTTCCACGAGCACGATGTGGCTGTGGCCGCCCGAGGCGATAAGGCACACAAACGGCGGCTCAAGTTCGGAATAAGAAAGGTAGTTTGCAGCAATATGCCCTTCGATGTGATTGACACCGATGAGCGGAAGACCCTTTGAAAGCGCAATGCCCTTGGCGTAGCTGACACCAGTGAGAAGCGCGCCCACAAGGCCGGGGCCGTAGGTCACGGCAACGGCGTCAAGCTCGTCAAACGTGACGCCCGCTTTCAAGAGCGCGTCGCGCACAACGGGGCCAAGGCGCTCCACATGGCTACGCGAGGCAAGCTCCGGCACTACGCCGCCAAATTGGCGGTGCAGCGGAATTTGCGTGTGAACGCTTGCACCAAGCAGGCCCCTCGGTGCGTTCAAAACGGCCGCGGCGGTTTCGTCGCACGAAGTTTCTATTGCAAGAAGAATTCCGCCTTCGCGGCGGAATTTTTGAAGCTTTTCCGAAACCGCCTCTTGGCGGTTAACCAAATCAATGTCCATACGCATGCCTTGTTTTATGCACAAAATAAATGGAGCTCGATGCCGCCATCAGTACGGCGAACGCCAGGATGAAAGTTGAGAAGGCACGGACGATGAGGTCCGAAAACAGCTGCTCAGGGCAGATGCGAATCATGCGGTCACGCGCGGGGCTCAAAAGCCATAGATCGTTGTCAAAGAAAAGGTAATGGAATCCGTTCCAAAACGCGGTGAAATCCACTGCGGCAAAAACGCCAAGCACAGCAGCCAGAACGAGGAACAGCACACTTGCGCGGAGAAAACCGCGCGACACGTTAAACCACAGTTCTTTTCTGTCGAGGAGAAACGCGGCAAAAATCAGCACAACGGCAAGCACCAAGCCCCATGTGCGAACCGAGCGCCATGCTTGGTAAAGCAAGCGGACGTCTTCCATATGGGCAATTTCGCGGTCGTTGTACATGTTTACATAAAGCCCGTTTTCCCGCACAACCAGCTGTATGCTGCCAGTTCGGCCCTCCATATAGTCCACAAGCCGCATAAGCGCATCGGTAATGTCGGAAGTCGAAAGGCCGATGGAGCTTTCAAGGTCGAGGGCACGGTATTCCTGCTCAAACCAAGAGCGGTCGTTGATGGAAAACTGCAAAGCCGTAAAAAAAATGGCGACAATCAAAAGAAAACCTGCCACGGTAGTCAGCGTGAACGCGGTTTTTTGCCCCTTGATAGCTCCCTGCTTCATACGAAGAAGCTCCTTTTCATGGTTTTAAACGCTGCGGTGTTATTTGGGCAGGCAGGAAAGCGCGCGGTCAAGCGCGTCTACGGCTTCGCGTTCAAGATCCTGCCGGCCAAGGGTTAAAAGCCGCGCGACGCGTTCGCGCGGCAACGAATTGAGCGCCACAAGCGCAGAAAACAAAACATGCGCATGGTCGCAGGCAAGGTCGCCCTTCGCCGCCGGCGCGGGATACGAACCGAGCACGTCGTAACGGAGTTTTGCGCGTGCCGTAAGGATACGGCTGCCAAACAGCGACATCCGGTAGGTTTCCGCGGACGCGGAACCGGCTTCGAGCTGGGTTTCAACAATAAAAAACGAAGCGGCGGCTGCATCGTCGCCAGCCTTGGGGACCACCGAGTTGAGCGGTGCCACCGCGTAGTGACCAACGCTGATCACGCGGGTACGCGGGTCGCGATCCACCGCGCCGAAGGAGCCAAATGGACGCAGAACAAGCCCTTCAACGCCGGTTTCCTCGGCAAGCTCACGCGCGGCGGCGGCCTCGAGTTCTTCATCCAGCTCCACAAACCCGCCCGGGAGCGCGTATTCACCAAGGTACGGATGGCGGCCACGCTTCACAAGGAGCACCGCAAGACTGTAAAGCCCGGCGCATTCAAGCAAGGTGAACAGCGCAACATCCACCGTAACGGAAGGATGGCGGTACAGATCGGGATTATAGTCCGCCAAAAATTCGGCGAGCGTCTTTCCCTGTTCGTCGCGAAGCTCTTTCATGGCCGCCCTTCTGTGCTGCCGCGGCGCGGAAAGCAAAAACCGCGGCTGCGCGAGAGCACAAATAAATTTTCTTTTATTCTGCCACAGACGCAAAGCGAATATGGCAGGTTCCGTTTATGCACGCTTGGGCAAGTGCGTTTGGCCGTAGGCCAAGAACGCACGCGCAAAAAACCAAGTAGAATGTCCGCCTGCGGCTATTCTGCCACAGAAGCGAAGCGGATGTGGCAGAATTCGCGCATGTGCGTTTGGACGTAGGCCAAAGAACGCACGCGCAAAAAAACCAAGTATAATGTCCGCCTGCGGACATTATACCGCAAAAACAGTCAGTTTTTCCACACATAATTGAAGGTCGCTCAAACATATATATGAGAAGAGGGAGACCGGACGCCGTGTGCGGCGAAAAAAGACGCTCCGACGTCTGCCGGCAAAGCGCGCACGGGGCTCATCCGCCCCGCCGCCGGCACGTCCGCGGCGTTCGGTATGCCCGGCGAAAAGCGGCACAGTAACACTTCGCTCAAATCCTCGCGATTCGGCTTTGACGCGCTTAAAACCGCGCGCCGAAGCTTTGCTTTGTTTGTTTCGTCTTTTGACCGCACCGCATTGTGGGAGGGGCAGCCATGGAAAAGCTCATCATCCTAACGGGGACCCTTGTGGGCACGATGCGCGTGCGCACGCAAAAACAGGGCACCGAAGTGGAAGTGCTTCTACGAAAAGGGCATGTGAATGGCTGCACGGCATATTTGGTGGACGGCCTTAACGGCCTTTGTGCGGTCGAGCTCAATGCATCGCTCAAGGGGGGCATAAACCGCCCGTTTGACGTACACGCGGTGCTGTTGGTTGTTGATACCCCTCAAGGGCCGGAATTCATGGCCGAAGGCGGGTTTATCGGTCGCGCAAAGATGCTTGAGCAGGCAAAGCGCGACATTCGCATTCTCCGCACAGGGCTTGCACCGCATCGAGCGGCGGAAGCGCCAAGTGCCGCCGCAGAGGTAGAAACCGTAAAAAGCAGCTTTGCGCAAAAAAACACGGCTGACGAAAACACGCCCACCAAAAGCCTGGTGGGACCTATAAAGGAAATCGGTAAATCCGAGGAAGCAGCGCGGCTATATAATGCCGGAAGCGCCGCGGATGCCGTGCATGAGCAAACGCGCTTGACGAAGGAGTACGCGGGTGCGGTGCGCGCAGGAGAAGTGTCCGCGCACGAGGGGGCCTCGGAAGGAGGTGCCTTTCGTCCGCCCGAGGGGACGCGGGAAAACTCGCGCGCACTGGACGAAATACTCAAGAAGGCGGATGAGCTTTTTCGCCCGCTTGATGTACAGCTTGCGGCAAACAATCCGCAGCCTGCGGCTGAAAACACCGTATACAACCCTTTTCCTGACGCATTCCCCGCCTCGCGGTGGAAAAAGGTGAACTATCCCGGCACGAATCGGTTTTATCTGGAGGGTGAGATGGAGCAAAACGGCATCCGCATGGTGCTTCACGCGCTCCCGGGAGAATACGCGCCCGTACCGCCCATGCGCCGGCGCGGTTTTACGCGGTTTTTCCGCGCAATGGATGGGAACGGTTACTGGGTAAGGGTACAAAAACGATAGCGCGTTGTGAAAACGCCGTTTGCAAAAACGACCTGCGCTTGTGGTGCGCAGGCCGCTTTGATCATGCGACCGGACTTTTCCTTGCAATTTGCTCGGCGCTCATGTAAAATGCGTTTGCGCGTTGGCGATAATTATTATGGAAGAAAATGCTTAAGTATAACATGTAAAACCGTGATCGGAGCGGTGTATTGTACTTAAAAAGCGGACAAGCCAGACGCTTACCACAACATATGCCGCATTTGGAAAAACGAACCACAAGGGCGAAAAAAAACTTGCTTCCATGCGCGTTTTCGGCACTTTTTTCGTTGACATGCGGCTTGCTGTTGTGATAGATTGTTACAGTAATCCCCCAAAAGGGGGGTTTCTTTAGGTACGTTCACGAATATTTGTCGGCGGCTGGCCGAAAAGCCGGCCGTTTACATTGCAGGAGGGAAGCAAAATGCGCGTCAAGATCACACTTGCATGCTCGGAGTGCAAGCAAAGGAACTACAATACCTTCAAGAACAAAAAGAACGATCCCGATCGTCTTGAGTTCAACAAGTATTGCCGTTTCTGCCGCAAACAGACAATGCACAAAGAAGCGAAGTAAGGCGGAGGCAAGGGAATGGCAAAGAATACGACCGATAACGCCAAGACCGAAAAGAAAAAGGATCACGGCCCCAAGAAAGAGCCGCTCTTTTCTCGCATCGGCAAGTTTTTAAAGGAAGTTCTCGGCGAGCTCAAAAAGCTGACGTGGCCCACCAGAAAGGAGCTTGTTTCCTATACCCTTACGGTAATGGGTTTCATCCTTCTGCTTGCGGCCATCATCTATGTGCTTGATCTGCTGTTTGGCAGCGGCCTTGGCTTGATTGCCTCCATCGGCAGCAATGCTGCGGCTACGCCCACTGCGAGCGCCGCCGTAAGCCCCACAGCGACCGCGCTTTTGACGCCGACCCCCACCCTTCCCGCGTAAAGGAGCGATTATGTCGGAGGAAGCCAAGTGGTATGTGGTACATACCTATTCCGGTTACGAAAACAAGGTAAAGGAAGACCTTGAAAAAACGGTCGACACGCTGAACCTGCGCGATCAGATCCTCGAGGTAAAATACCCCACCGAGGAAGTGGTTGAGGTAAAGGATTCCAAGCGCAAAACCGTGCAGCGCAAGGTGTACCCGGGTTACGTCATGATCAAAATGATCATGAACGACAAAACCTGGTATGTGGTGCGCAACACGCGTGGCGTTACGGGCTTTGTCGGCCCCGGATCCAAGCCCATCCCCCTTACCGACGAGGAAGTGACCGCGATGGGCGTCGAGCACATGGCAATCAAGCTCGACATCGAAGTGGGCGAAAGCGTACGCGTTGTGGCCGGCCCCTTGGAAAACTTCATCGGCACCGTGGAAGCGCTCGATCCCGAGCGCCAAAAGGTAAAGCTTATGGTTTCCATGTTCGGCAGGAACACGCCCGTGGAGCTCGACTACATTGAGGTACAAAAGCTCTGAGCCGGAATCCGGCCATCCTCACTTTGAGCGGACGCTTTGCGCGAGCTCATAACAACTTTGCCGAAAACGGCATGACAGCCTTTTAAAAGGGCACCGTATGTAGCCCTGTTCGGGTTTGCATAGTGGGAGGCAGGAAGGACGCACGCGTCCTAAAAAAGCCGCTCGCACCACATCATTTTTAGGAGGAAACTTATCATGGCAAAGAAGATCACCGGCTTAGTAAAGCTGCAGATCCCGGCCGGTAAAGCGACGCCCGCGCCCCCGGTAGGTCCGGCGCTCGGTCAGCACGGCGTCAACATCATGGGCTTCTGTAAGGAGTTCAATGAAAAGACCAGCAAGCAAATGGGCCTGATTATCCCTGTGGTTATCACGGTTTATCAGGATCGTTCCTTTACCTTCATCACCAAGACCCCTCCCGCGCCGGTTCTGATTAAGAAGGCCTGCGGTCTTGAGCATGCTTCCGGCAAGCCCAACACCCAGAAGGTCGCCAACATCACCAAGGCGCAGATCAAGGAAATCGCCGAGCTCAAAATGCCCGACCTCAACGCGGCAAGCCTTGAGGCGGCCATGAGCATGATCGCCGGCACCGCCCGCAGCATGGGCGTGACGGTTTCGGACTAAGGCGATTGAGCCTTTGACTTTGTGGGAGGCAGTAGCCGCTAATACCACAGGAAGGATTTTTAAAGCATATGAAGCACGGAAAGAAATATCAGGACAGCGTAAAGCTGATCGACCGTTCCAAGCTCTACGACGTGCGTGAGGGCCTCGAAATGGTGGTTGCCACCGGTAAGGCTAAGTTTGATGAAACCGTGGAGGCGTCCATCCGCTTGGGCGTTGACCCGCGCCATGCCGATCAGCAGGTGCGCGGTGCGGTGGTTCTGCCGCACGGCACGGGCAAAAAGGTTCGCGTTCTCGTGTTCGCCAAGGGCGACAAGGCCAAGGAAGCCGAACAGGCGGGCGCCGATTTCGTCGGTGACGATGACCTGATCAAAAAGATCCAGACCGAGAACTGGTTTGGGTTTGACGTTTGCGTCGCTACGCCCGACATGATGGGCGTCGTGGGTAAAATCGCCCGCGTACTTGGTCCCAAAGGCCTCATGCCCAACCCCAAGAGCGGCACCGTTACCATGGATGTCGCCAAGGCGATTTCCGACATCAAGGCCGGTAAAGTGGAATACCGCGTGGACAAGACCAGCATCGTGCACGTTCCCGTCGGTAAGGTTTCCTTTGGCGTAGATAAGCTGCAGGAGAACCTGACCACCCTTATGGACGCCATCGTGAAAGCGAAGCCCGCTTCCTC
>DLFZ01000036.1:4326-5728 GCA_002482435.1 Christensenella sp. UBA7707 | reverse complement strand
ACGCATGTGGTATGCTTTCGCGTGGAAATGAATATGGCCAAAGACAGCAGGCAGCTCCTTTTTCGGAGCGTAAGGCCAGCCGAGGCAAAACCGATACAGCTTTTCAGCTTATTCTGTGTTGCTTTGTCCCCTGTCTTTGGACAGGGGATTTGTTTTTACGCAAAACCTCCCCTTTTCGGGGAAAAAGCCTTTTGCCGTTGCTACGGCAAAGGCGCGCAGGCGCCGTTTGAGCGCTTGCAAAAACGAAGGAGGTGAACCCATGGCAAACGCAAAGATCATCGAAGTCAAGGCGCAGCAGGTCTCTGAGATCAGCGAAAAGATCGCGCGCGCACAGTCCGTTATCCTTTTTGACTACCGCGGTCTTACGGTGGAGCAGGTGACCGAGCTGCGCAACGAAATGCGCAAAAACGGCATTGAGTACGTCGTACTCAAGAACTCTCTCGTAGAACGTGCGGCCAAAAAAGACAGCATCGACGAGCGTGTACACGACTATCTCAAAGGACCCACCGCTTACGCGTTCGGTTACAACGACGCGGTAGCGCCCGCCAAAATCCTCAAGGACGCAGTCAAGAAGTACAAGAAGTGCGAACTCAAAGGCGGCATCGTGAACGGTAAGGTCTTCAACGCAGCGGAAGTCAATACGCTGGCCGACCTGCCCTCCCGCGAGCAGCTTATCGCCCGCCTGCTTGGCAGCATGATGTCCCCCATCTCCGGTCTTGCAGTCGCGCTCGACCAGATCGCCAAGAAACGCTCCGAGGGAGCAGCCGAATAACCGGCAACGAATTACCAATATTTTTACAGGAGGAAATCAATCATGAACAAAGAGCAACTCATTGCCGATATTAAGGCCATGACCGTTCTCGAGCTCGCCGAGCTCGTGAAAGCCCTCGAAGAGGAATTTGGCGTATCCGCCGCCGCCGCTGCCGCTCCCGCCGCCGGCCCCGCTGCCGTTGCTGAGGTTGTGGAAGAAAAGACCGAGTTTGACGCGATCCTCAAGGAAATCGGCGCCAACAAGCTGCAGGTTATCAAGGTTGTGCGCGAGCTGACCGGCCTGGGCCTTAAGGAAGCCAAAGACCTCGTTGACAACGCTCCCAAGCCCATCAAGGAAGCCGCTTCCAAGGAAGATTGCGAAAAGATCGCCGCCGCCCTCAAGGAAGCCGGCGCGACCGTCGAAATCAAATAAAAAAGCGTTTGCCTTTTCAGGACACGGCTCTGCCGTGTCCTTTTTTGCTACTTCTAAAGTACATAGTGGATTTTCCGCCGTGTACGCTTTTTGTGCTTAAAAAAAAGTCCCTCCGGCGTTGCGGAGGGGCAAACTGTTCTATGAGTTTTTAGGTTCTTGCGTTCAGCAGCATTCTTTCAAAATGCGTAGGAAATTGCCGCAGGTGAGCTTTTCCATTTG
>DLFZ01000036.1:496-4305 GCA_002482435.1 Christensenella sp. UBA7707 | reverse complement strand
CCGCCAAATTCGAGCGTGCAGTCGATGCCGTCGAAATCGGAACCGAAGCCGATGGCATCTTCCCCTGCAACGTTTACAATGTGCTTGGCGTGCAAAAGCAAGGCCTCGGCGGTGGTTTCCTTGGCGTCGCTTAAAAAGTACGAGGCAAAATTAAGCCCGGTCATACCGCCCTTATCGGCAAGCAGGCGAAGCATATCGTCGGTAAGGTTCCTGTGCGCGCAGTAAACCGCTCTGGCGTTGGAATGCGAGGCGAGAAACGGCTTTTTGCAATGCCGCGCCACATCGTAAAAGCCCGCGTCTGAAAGATGCGAAACGTCTACAATGATACCGAGTTGGTTCATGCGCTCCATTGCGGCAAAGCCGAACTCCTTCAATCCATGCTCCGTGTCCGGCCCGTCTTTATAATTCGGATAGCCAAGCGTATTTTCCGTGTTCCAGGTAAGCGTCATAAGCCGTACGCCCTTTTCAAACACTTCGTCAACTCGTTCGAGTTTTCCGTCTAGCAGCATTGCGTCCTCGATGGTGAGCACGGAGGAAACTTTATTTTGCCGCTCGTTTTCGAGAACCTCCGCGTAGCTTCGCGCACGGCGCACAAGGTCGGCGTTTTTCTCTATTTCGCGCTCATAGTAGCCATAGGCCACCTGAAAATAGTCGTAAGGAGAAAGCCCCTCGCGGCGCTCCAAACCGCCTTCGCCGCTCGGGATATAAAGCGCAAAGCACTGCACGAGCGAGCCCGCTTGCTTCAAACGCTCCAAATCAAGCTGCACGTTGTTTTTGCGCAGGGAAATTTCGCCCTTGCTGCGGGCTACGCAGCACACCACGGTATCGCAGTGCATGTCGGCAATTTTATAACGCATATGTTTGTGGCCTTTCACAGTTTGCTTGCTCCGTATATGATACACCAAATACCCCCTATCGGAAACCCCCGCGCGCGTTTGATCTCGCTTTTGCATATGATAGACAAAGGAGGTTTCTACGTTTTATGTACGAATCACAGGATAAAACAAAAGGGGGGAGTCCCATGTTTGAGGTGCAGGATATAACGCGCCGCGTTGCGCGCGTGCTTCTTGACCGCCCCACCGCGTATGCGGCCATCAGAGGGAACGCGCCCTATTCCTCCGTGCGTGGCATGGTTTATTTTTATCAAACGCGTGGCGATGTGGTGGTGGCGGCCGAGGTGAGCGGACTTCCGCACATTGGCGGGCCCTGCATGAACGGCGTTTTCGCGTTTCATATACATGAGGGAGGCAGTTGCACCGGCGATCGTAACGATCGCTACTCCGGCGCAGGCGGGCATTTCAACCCGCGCGGCTGCCCGCACCCCTACCACGCGGGCGATATGCCGCCGCTATTTGAAAACGACGGCAGCGCGTTTCTCACATTCATCACCGACCGCTTTGCCGTAAGCGAGGTAATCGGCAAATCGGTTATCATCCATGCGGGCGTGGATGACTTTACCTCGCAGCCCGCGGGTAACTCCGGCAAGCGCATCGCCTGCGGAACCATTATGTCGATGTAGCCAGCGGACGCTTTCTTCAAAACCGAATAAGCACGGCGTTCCCTCCGTCCGTCGATCGGGCGGAGGGCTTTTTAAAAATTTTGCCTGTGCCGCTTGACAGGGTACAGGTGCGAGGCGTATATTGAAACGGATGAATTTTCTTTCACGAGGAGGTGAGCGCCTTGCATTCGCGCATGGTTGGGTTTGACGGCTTAATGACAGTATATGCCGAAAACATCCGCGGCAATTCGTCTATTTTGGCATACCAAGGGGGAAGTCTGCCCAAAAATGCCGTTTTCAAGTTGCTCGAAGGTGTTTCGGCTTAAGTTAGGCCGACATGTTTTGCATGTTACACCGGCGCGCCAAACGGCGTGCCGGTTTTTTTATGCAGTTTTCAGGAGATTTCATATGAACCACAGTTTGAAACCCTATTTTGCCACCGCGCGCATGAGCGCGCTCGAACAAAGCTACTGGGGGCTCGGCTACGTGATTGGCGGTTACGCCATACGCGCGCTTCGCCTGCTTGCGCTTTTAATGCTTTGGAAGGTGCTTTTTTCACAAGGCGCCGATACCGGCGGCATGACGCTCCCTATGCTTCTTTCCTATACCGCCGCAAGCGTTGCGCTCAGCGAGCTTTTGGATGTGCGCACACCCGCCTCGACGTGGATGTACGAAGGCAGCATTTTGAGCCAATACATGAGGCCCATGGGCATTTTTTCGCAGCTTGTTGCGCATACCGCGGGCAACTGGATGATGCCGCTTGTGCTGTTTTCGCTGCCGGTGCTTGTGCTATGCGCGCTGATGAACATCAGCGTTTTGCCGCAAAGCCCATGGTTTTTTGTAAGCTTGCCGCTTTCTATCTCCCTCGGGTTTGCCATCGACTTTCTGTTTGCGTGCCTTGTGATTCGCGTACAAAACGCGGCATGGCTTGTGGAAACGATAAGGCGCGGTGTGACGGCGCTGCTTTCCGGTGCAGTCATCCCGTTTGCGCTTCTTCCCTGGGGCATCGGCGATGTACTTGCGCTTTCCCCGTTTGCGAGCGTGGCGGGAGCGTCACTCTCGCTGTTTTCCGGCCTTGAAAGCGCCAAAGACGTGCTGCCGCTTCAAATTTTTTGGAACGCCGTGCTATGGCCGCTGGCCGTGCTGTTGTATGAAAAAGGCAGAGAAAGGATGGTGTCCCATGGCGGTTGAACACATCAAACGAGCTTTTCGGCTCCTGGCGCTTTACGCGCGCATGGATGCCGCGTGGCTCCTACGCGATACGAGAAACTGTATTTTGGCGGTAGTATCCGACCTGGTTTCGAACCTGGCGAGCATTTCGTCGGTATTTTTGCTATCGCAGCGCTTTGCGGGCGTCGGTGCGCTTTCAAGCGATGAAATTCTTTTGATGCTTGGCTATTCCTCCACGCTTTCAGGGCTTTTTCAGCTCTTTTTCGGCGGCGGAAACGCAGGCTATATCTCCCGCCGTGTGGGGCGCGGGCAGCTCGACCACATGCTCATTCAGCCGCTGCCCTTGAGCGCACAGCTTTTGACGGAGGGGTTTCTTCCGGTTTCGGGCAGTGGCGTTTTTGTTAGCGGCATTGCTGTGGTGGCGATTGCTGCCGTGCGTCTGAACCTCGCTTTGACGTTTGGGTGGGTACTTCTTCTTCTTTGCTACCTCGTATGCGGCGTTGCCATAGTGCTTGGGTATTCGTTCCTTGCAGGAAGCACGGCGTTTTACAGGCCAAAGGGAGGCGAGGAGCTTTCTTCCGTGGCGATCGACGCGTTGTTTGCGCTCTCCATTTACCCGCTTTCGGGGCTTCCCGCACTTTTGCGCGGCGCGCTTTTGACGGTGCTGCCAACGGGCATTATGGCGTGGCTCCCCACTTGCATTCTTTTAAACAAAACCGAGGGTGGCATTTTGCCGCTCCTGCCCGCGCTTGTGGCGGTAACACTTTGCGGGCTTGCCTATATTTTCTTTTCGAAAGGACTGAAGCACTATGCAAAAACCGGCTCTAGCCGCTACCGCAGCGTCGGACACCGCAGTTGAACTTTTGGGAGTAACCAAAACCTTCGTGCAGCAGCAGCGCGCGGGCACGCTAAGCGATGCGCTCAAAAACCTGATTCACCCGCAAACCAAGGAGATCCGCGCGCTCGACGACGTGAACCTCACCGTAAAAAAGGGTGAGTTTGTGGCGTATGCCGGCCCCAACGGCGCGGGAAAAAGCACCACCATAAAACTTCTTTGCGGCATGCTCGCGCCCGATACGGGCACGGTGCGCGTGTTTGGCCAGCAGAGCACGAAAAACCGCATCGCGCTGATGCGGCGCGT
>DLFZ01000036.1:0-399 GCA_002482435.1 Christensenella sp. UBA7707 | reverse complement strand
GATGTGACCGAGCGGCTCGACATTGGCGACCTTCTTCACACCTTCACGCGGGAGCTGAGCCTCGGGCAGCGGATGCGCTGCGAGCTTGCGCTGATGCTCTTGCACAATCCGGAGCTGATTCTGCTCGACGAGCCGACCTTGGGGCTCGACGTGCTTGCAAAAAGGCAAATGATCGAATTTTTGCGCACGCTCGGCAAGGAGTACGGCACCACCGTGCTCGTGACCTCGCACGATATGGACGACCTTGCGGAAATGGCGCAGCGCGTGGTTTTGATCTCAAATGGGCGCATCGCCATGGACGGTACGTTCGACGAGCTTCGCCGCACCAACAGCTTAAGGCGGCTTGTTCGGGTGCGCACAGCCTCAAACATCCCTCCTGCGCTCACAAGCGCAGTCCAT
>DLFZ01000151.1 GCA_002482435.1 Christensenella sp. UBA7707 | reverse complement strand
GTATTGCGATTTTAAGAGCAATATGACCATTGCGAACTGCGGAAGGCCCCCGAACCCCCGAAAGATTTTTGAAACACGAACGCGCAAGCGGTTGCATTTGACTGCCGTGCGGTTCCGGCTAAGATGCAACCAAGGCGGGAATTCCGATTTACGGCTTTCCCGCTTCAAATAAATACTACTCTATTTATACAATTTTTGTGTTTACATAGATTCCGAGAAAGGCAAAAATCGTCATATATGGGTATGGGCGTACTGTTCTTCGGTACGTCAGTTAATTTATTATCCTTGCAAAAAGATAAGTCAACAACTCCAATCTATTGACAAGCACCGCGGTGGTCGGTGTCGCATAGCTACCCCTGTATTAGCGGGAGAGCGTAATAATTCACCTGTACGCGAACGAGAAAGCCCTTGCGCTGATAGAGACGGAGGGCTGCATCATTTTCGCTGTTAACATCAAGCCCTGCTTCTACATACCCTTTCGCGGCGATATGATTGAGGAGCAGCCCTAAGAACGCCTCCCCTAAGCCCTGTTTGCGGCAATCAGGACGGATGCCAAACGTGCAGATATTGGGCGGCGTGTCA
Organism: Christensenella sp. UBA7707; assembly: GCA_002482435.1. Lineage (GTDB taxonomy): Bacteria > Bacillota > Clostridia > Christensenellales > CAG-138 > UBA7707. The sequence goes on along the minus strand of DLFZ01000151.1, from coordinate 3,114 downwards.
CTCCACACGATACGGGTAAGACCAACGCAGCGGTCCTTGCGCCAAGCCTCCAGTATGGAAATTTCATCCGAAGCAAAGCTCTTTTCAAACATAGAGCGGTGGACGGACGGATCATCCTGAAAGATTTCTCCGGCAAGTGCGCTCAGTGCCTCCAAATCGTCCGAGCTAGCGGGTTTTAACGATATTCCACCTTCCGCCGCGTCCCCTTGTTCAAGCGGGCGGTACATGGTGTATTCTGAAAACGCATGCGTCCCCCCCAAATGCTTGATCGCAGCGATTGCGGCCTCGCTATCGGGCTCGCACTGAATGAGCGATTCAACCAAACCGCGCTTTCTTAGTTCGCGCGAGGCCTCCAGCATGAGCATCCGACAGCGTCCCTGTCTGCGATATTTCGGCAATGTCATAGCGAACATCTCTGCTTCAGATGGGTCGGGCATAAATACCATCAGAAAACTGACGAGTTGCTCTTGTTCATATTGCAAATAAAAAGCAGGCAGCGTGGGGTCGCAATTGACGCTACAATCAAGCGAAAGTGCGGCGGCCAGCCCATCTAAAGCAACGCATGCTTTGTATAGGGCTTCCACCTCATCGTTTTGTTCCACAGTAAGGGAATAGATTTTCTTATTCTGCATAGCACTCCTTTTTCGGAATCCTTTTGCACATAGCATACGATGCATAGGCAATTTTATCAAGCATTGGCGGGGCCCGCCGAATAAACCACACGATTCGAAATTCCCCGCATCAGCAATGGGGCAGGGGGCTCGTAGCTAAAATTCCAACTTATTGAACTCTTTGATAGCCGCAACATGACAAAACCTCCTTTTGCTGTTTTTGAGGTTGAGAGACCCGCATTTATTTCAGCAAAAGGAGGTTCCTTTGTTCCTAAACATATCTATTCTCATCGGTATAGCCGATGGTTAATTACGCTAAAGCACAAACAAACCCGCGCAAGCGGACTTGGCCGCTTGCGCGTTTTTCTATACTTCCTTATAAAACCCGTTGTTTACGGCTCTACCGTATCCAGAATGTCCAAAAGCTCATGCGGCTTTGGTTTTTTGCTCAGATAGGGGCTATCAAGCTCCACAAAGCGCCATGGGTACTTTGAAGCCTCCCCCGCGTAATCTACATTGATGCGTGCAGTAACGCCGATGCGAAAGCTTCTTTTTTCCTCAGCTTCCTCGAGGTAAAAGGGGCTTTGACAAAGGTCGGCACCATAAAGGGCACGGTCGATTTTCATGGCGGAACACAGCTTGCCTGGGCCTGAGCAAAGCGCTTTGAGCGCTTCGGTACCGCGGTTTTTTTGCATCTGCTCAATTCCAAAAACAGGCTCGAGCGCGCGGATCAAAACCGCCTCCGGCACACCTTCCAGATTGGCCACCACGTTCATGCAGCTGTGCATGCCATAAATGAGGTAAATATAAGCGAAGCCGCCCGCGCCGTACTGCACGTTTACACGCCCAAACGGGTTTCCTTTGTAGGAATGAGCCGCCGCGTCCGAAGCGCCCATATATGCCTCGGTTTCAACGATGCGCCCTTTCAAAACACCCTCGGGCGTTTCGTGCACGAGCACCTTGCCGATGAGCGCTTTCGCAAGCTCGACCCCGTTTGTGAGGTAGAACGCGCGTTCAAGCATCGCCCTTCTCCTCCATGGCCGTAAGCTCCGTTTCAAGGCGGGTTAAGACCTGCGCGGCAAACGCAAGCTTTTCCTCGTTGTCGAACTGCCGCGCCGACGATAGCGTAATGACAACGCTCGAGCCGCGCCTGCGCTTTTTCTTTGGAAAACCCATCATAACGGGTTCGGACTGGCCGATGCCCACCATGCAATTTTGCTTTTCATAACCGTTTATCTTCAACGCGTGCCTCGCAACCATGCATTTGCGCGCGGGGTTTCTTTGCTGCATGCAATACACCCGAAACGCACAAAAACAATTGTAACGGTGCAGCGCCCTTTTGGCAACGGGAAATGCGCCCGTTTTGTGAAAAAATCACGCGCATTTTTCGCATATCGGCTTTCATCTGTGTAGCCAACCGCCTTTTCGCGTTTTGCCGCGCTTTTACGGTAGCACCGTGAATGCGTCCGAAGAAACGGGCGTAGCCGTGGGCTGCGGCGTAAACGAAACCTCGGGGGTGGGCGTAGGCTGCGCCTTGGGAACAAGCACCACAAACACGCGCTGCTCGGAGGTATGCGCCTCGTGGTTCATTTCCCCATAGCAGCTGATAAGCGTTACGCGCGTTTCACCGCTCATATCCATCATCTGGTTGGCGGCGGGGTCGTCGAAGCGGAAATAGGTGGTATAGGAAACCGCAAAAGCTTTTGTGCTGCCATCCGCAAATTCAAACACGACCTCCTCCCCCTCTTTGAGGCTTGGGAGAATGGAGAAGGTGCCCGCTACTTTTTTCCAGCGCACATGGCCGTTGACGAGCGCGTTCCCCTCCTCACCCGGCGCGGGGCCGGGTTCGTACCATGCCGTGAGCGAGGCGGAATCGACCGTATCCATGCGGCCATCCTCATCCTTTGCAACCGTAACAATATCGGCGCTTATTTTGCGCTCTGTAAAGTAGATCTTCACGGGCACAGGCTTTATGTAAGGCGTGGGAGAAGGCGTGGTAACGGGCGCGCCCGTGGGCGCGACGGTGGGCACAGGAGTGATTTCCACATAGCTCGGAGGCGGCGTATAGCCTTGGGGGATATAAACATATTGCCGCACGATCAAAACAACGCCCGTTACAAACAAAACGGCGCTGAACGCAAGCAGGACGTTGCTCCAAAGGTTGCTTTTCTTTTTTGCTTTTACGGCATCTTCCATAAAAACATTATACCATTGCGCACAAACGCCGTTCAACGCGTTCGTGTCAACTTTTCGTGAACAACGTCCATGGCAAATGTGGATTCGGAAGAAAGAGTTCGGTTTGAATGCCTATTTTGGTTTTTGCTCGCACTTTTTTTGCGTTTTTCCGGCTTTGTGTCGAATTCAGATTCGTTGGTATACCGCCTATACAGTCAATTGCCTTACGTTGTTTTTTAAAAGAAAATCGGGAGTTGCACATGAAAATTGCGGTGCCGATCCTCCTACAGCATTTCACATTGACGTATTTCGATTTGATGCATATAAT
>DLFZ01000245.1:1784-5556 GCA_002482435.1 Christensenella sp. UBA7707 | reverse complement strand
TTTCATCCGTTTTGACGCACATGAGCCGGAATGAAAGTAAAGGGGGCGAAGCCGAAACAACACTTTCCTTATCCTTATCCCTATCCTCATCCTTTTCCTTGCGCGATTCGCTACCGTTCGGTGGCGTTCGGGGGGCGTTCGAGGGCGATTAAGTATAGAGGCTATAGTGAAACCGAAGGAGCCAACCTTCAGCTACGCAAAAGGCGGCATGAAACATGCCGCCCGAAAGGAGATACTTTTTTAATTTTTGCATCAGCCCTTTAATAGTTCTTCCCACTTATCCGCAAGCTGGGAAACATCCTTTTCCATGATGCGAAGCTTAAGCTGCGTTTCGGCGGACTCGCCGCCGAGCGCATCGAGAAGCGCCATGATGCGTTTGGCCTGCGCCGCGATACGCGCCGCGCGCGCGGAAACAGCCTCCTGCTGATGCGCGGCGGGAATCGGTGCGCCTGCCGCCTTGTAAACCTGATGCGCCTGTGTGGAAAGGTCGATCTCCTCAAAAAGCGTGGGCACCTCCACGGCGTAGCCGAGCGAGCCAACAGCCCTTGCAAGGCTCAAAAGCGCCGTTTCCTCACCGTGGATAAAGAACACCTTCTGCGGCTTCTGTTGCATTTTCCGGAGCCAATCGATAAGCTCGTCGCGTCCCGCGTGGCCGGAAAAGCCCTCAATGCGCTCGATGGTGGCGTTGACGCGCACTTCCTCGCCGAAAAGCTTTACCTTTTTTGCCCCGTCAAGGAGCGTGCGCCCAAGCGTGCCCACCGCCTGATAACCGGTGAAAATCACCGTGGAATCCGCACGGTAAAGGTTGTGCTTTAAGTGGTGGCGTATCCTGCCCGCGTCGCACATGCCGGAGGAGGAAATGATGATGTTTGTGCCCTTTAGCTCGTTGATGAGCTTGCTCTCCTCGGCCGTTTGGGAAACGCGAAGGTTCGGGAATTCAAAGGGCGAACCGCTCTTTGCCATTTTGAGCGCCTCTTCGTCGTAATAGCCGGCAGCGCACGCCTCGTATACCTTCGTAGCCTCGATGCCAAGCGGGCTATCGATGTAAACGGGCACATTTTCAAGCCCGGGCACGGCGTTTTGTGCCAAAAGACGCTTGATGTAGTAAAGAAGTTCCTGCGTGCGTCCCACAGCAAACGACGGGATCACAATGTTTCCGCCGCGCGCCATAGCGGTTTTCAATATGGCACCAAGCTGCAACTCCTTGGCAATACCGTTTGCTATCTCATGGTTGCGGTCGCCGTAGGTGCCCTCCATGATGAGAAAATCCACCGTGTCGAGCGGCGTTGGGTCGGCGATGATGGGGCGGTCGCTGCGGCCGATGTCGCCCGAAAACGCGAGCTTTGTCGTTTTGCCGCCTTCCTTGACCCAAATTTCAACGGAGGCCGAGCCCAAAAGGTGCCCCGCATCCACAAACCTTGCGGTAACGCCGTCAAGCACGGTAACGTTTTGCTTGTACTCTACGGGGGAAAACGCCTTAAGCGTCTCGGTCGCGTCCTTTACGGTGTAAAGCGGCTCCACAGGGGGCTTGCCCGCCCGAAGGTTTTTGCGGGTTTGGTACTCCGCTTCCTGCTCCTGAATGTGGCCGCTGTCGGGCAGCATGATGGTTGCAAGCTTTGCGGTGGCGCTTGTTGTGAAAATTCGGCCCTTAAAACCTCTTTTCACAAGCAGCGGAAGAAGGCCGCTATGGTCGATGTGCGCGTGCGTCAAAAGCACCGCGTCGATCTTCGCAGGGTCGAAGGCAAAGCCGCCCTCGCCAAACTCACCCTTCGCATCCGCCCCCTGGCGCATGCCGCAATCCACAAGGAAACTGCCGCCTTCGTAGGTTACGAGGTAGCACGAACCCGTTACGCTCTGCGCGGCGCCGCAAAACTTAAGTTTCAAAGCGTTTCACCCTTTCGCGCTGCGTTATTTGCCGCAGCAGTTTTTATACTTTTTGCCGCTCCCGCACGGGCAGGGGTCGTTACGGCCCACCTTGGCTTCGCTTACAAACACTTTGCTAGAGCGGAATTTCTTTGTAATTTCTCTGCGCGCATCCTCGGAAAGCACTCCATCCCACTGGGGAAGGTTGTAAAGCCAATCCGCCTTGGCATTGAGCATGTTGTAATAGAGCTTTTCTAAGTCGATATCGAGCTTAACGGTGCTTTCGCTTTGAAGCTCCTCAAGTTTGAGCTCGGCTTTCAGGCTCGTGTTGATGCCGTCGAGGAACCCCAAAAAGGTCGTTTCATCCATGCTGAAGGTTTTGGCGAGTTCGCTCACCGTGCCCTCGTACACATGCGAGGAATCGGAAAGAATCTTTTTGTAGTTTTCGGTTTCGAGGTCAAAATAATCCTGCCAGAATTTTTCGGTTTCCTGCTGGCTGCGTTCCTGCTCGGCGATCTCGCGCCATTGTTCGAATAATGTCATGTACCGTTGTTCTCCCGTTTTTATTTACTATTAAGGCGCAGGGTGCATTTCCACGATGGAAACGTTGCCCAACACGCCCAAACATCGAAGTTATTATATACCGCCGTGGGTAAAAACGCAAAGGCGGCATGCCCGAAAAAAGCAAGAGGGAAAGCAAAAAGCTCCCCCTCTTGTGTAGAACGTTTTAGTTTTTCGCCATATGGTCGAAGGTCTCGCGGATCTTGAGGATGAAGCCCTCGGTAGAAAGCACGTGGACGTTTTCCATATCCGCAAGCTGAGCGAGGTCCTTGGTCATGTAGCCCTGCTCGATGGTCATCAAGGAGGCCTTCTCAAGGTTCTTCGCGAACTCGCAAAGCTCGGGGATGTTGTCGAGCTCGCCGCGCTTGTTCAAGGCGCCCGTCCACGCGAACAGCGTCGCCATGGAGTTGGTGGAGGTGGACTCGCCCTCGAGGTGCTTGTAGTAATGCTTGGTCACGGTGCCGTGCGCAGCTTCGTACTCAAAGTTGCCGTCGGGCGAAACGAGCACGCTCGTCATCATGGCGAGGGAGCCAAACGCCGTAGCGACCATGTCGCTCATCACGTCGCCGTCGTAGTTCTTGCACGCCCAGATGAAGCCGCCCTCGGAGCGGATCACGCGCGCAACGGCGTCATCGATGAGGGTGTAGAAGTATTCAAGGCCAGCCTTCTCAAACTTTTCCTTGTATTCCTTCTCGTAGATCTCCTCGAAAATGTCCTTGAAGCGGTGGTCATACTTCTTGGAGATGGTATCCTTGGTGGAAAACCAAAGATCCTGCTTGGTGGAAAGGGCGTAGTTGAAGCAGGCGCGGGCGAAGCTTTCGATGGAGTCATCCTTGTTGTACATGCCCATCAAAACGCCGGGGGTTTTGAAATCGAACACGGTCTCGTGGAAGAGCTCGTTGCCGTCTTTGTCATGGAACATGATCTCCGCCTTGCCCTCGCAGGGAACGCGGAATTCCGCACACTTATAAATATCGCCATAGGCATGACGGGCGATGGTGATGGGCTTTACCCAGTTGCGCACGGCGGGCTTCAGGCAAGGGAGCGTGATGGGCGCGCGGAACACCGTACCGTCGAGAATGGCGCGAATGGTACCGTTGGGGCTTTTGTACATGCGCTTAAGGCTGTACTCGGTCATGCGCTGCTGGTTTGGGGTGATGGTGGCGCACTTTACACCCACGCCGTACTTTTTCACGGCTTCGGCGGACTCCACGGTAATGCGGTCGTCGGTTTCATCCCTTCTCGGAAGGCCGAGATCATAGTATTCGGTTTTGAGATCGATGTATGGCTCCAGAAGATTGGTTTTGATCATCTTCCAGATGATTCGGGTCATTTCATCTCCGTCCAT
>DLFZ01000245.1:0-1776 GCA_002482435.1 Christensenella sp. UBA7707 | reverse complement strand
CAAGAGGTGTGCGCATCTGAATTTTGGCCATGTTTCCTTCTCCTTCTTACTTCATGTGTTTTGCGCCCTTGAGGGATTTGTTTAGTATGTCCGAATGATAGGCATAAGTGGATTCGTTTTTCTGCGCCAGTGCCTTGTACGCATATTCTACGAGGCGGTCCACAAGCTGCCTAAAATGAATGCCCATGGGTTCAAACAGGTAAAACGCGAGCGNNTCATGCTCGAGAAGCTCACGCCGCTCGCTTCCCAAAGGTAGAACGCGAGCGAGCCGGGGATGGTGTTGATCTCATTGACGTAAAGGTTGTTCTCCGCATCGAGCATATAATCCACGCGCACAACGCCCTTACATTCGAGCATGCGGAAAATTTGAAGCGTCCACGCCTGCACCTTCTCCGTAAGCTCCCCACCGATGGGAGCGGGGATGCGCCGCGCGAGGCTATCCATTCCTTTGCCGCCGCTTTGGAGGTATTTTTTGTTGAAGTCGAGCATGTCGTCGGAATTCATGAAAAGCTCCCAGCTCAGCGGCTGTTCGCATAAAGAAACCGTGGCGTCGCCGTTGAAGCCGACGCACGCGCAGTTGATTTCCACGGGCTTCACGAGCGCGCGCTCGATGAGGACACGCCTGTCGTAGCCCACTGCCACATCGATGGCCGAAATCAGCTCTTCTTTGTTTTTCGCCTTGGTAATGCCGATGGAGGAACCCAAGTTGGCGGGCTTGACGATGAGCGGGTACGAAAGCGTTTCCGCGCGCGCAATAACCGCCTCGCGGTTTTCGCGCCATTCGCTGCGGTAGCAATACGTGCTTTCAAGCACATTGAGCCCCATGCTTTTAAAAACTTCCTTCATGACGATTTTATCCATGCCCACGGCGGAGCCGATGAGCCCGCAGCTCGTGTACGGCAAATTCGCAAGTTCGAAAAGCCCTTGCACACTACCGTCTTCCCCATGGAGTCCGTGCAGCGCAAGTAACGCGCAATCGAGCTCGCACACCTTGTTGGGCTTGGCAAAAATACCGCCCGAAGCGAGGGTGTAAAGACCGTTCATGCCCGGTACCGCAGGCAAAAACACGCGAGTAAGCCCTTTTTGATCGGGGTCGAACTTGCGGTAGGTTTCAATTTTTTTGAGCGGTTCGCCAACAAACCATTCCCCCGTGCGGGAAATGTAAACGGGAAACGCGTTGTATTTGCTTTTGTCTGCGTTTTCAAGTGCCTGAAGGCCGGTAATGATGGAAACGTCGTGCTCCGCAGAGCGGCTTCCAAACAATATGCCAAGGTTGATCATGGGTTTTACCTCGATTTATTCGTCATAATTGTCGGGCAGGTCGTTTTCAAACAGCACCACCGCGCCCGTTTCGGTATGCAGCTTTAATAGCTCCGTAGCTTCCGCGAGGTTTTTCGCGCGGACGATGTTCTTTTCATCAAACCCCGCCTCGATAAGCCCTTCGCGGATGGGTTCAATGTGCGCCCCGCCCACGAGGATGGCGACATCGGCCGCACCGGCCATTGCCGCACCAAACGCGCGGTTGAGCTCGTTTTCCTCGCTGCCAAGCTCTACCATGCCCGGCGTTACCACGATGCGCTTTCCGGTGAAGCCCTTCAGTACCTCAAGCGCCGCCTTGGAGCCCTCAGGGTTGGAATTGAACGCATCATCGATTACAGTTACCGCGCCCTCGATCAGCTCAAGGCGGTGCTGTACGGGCTTGAGGCGTTCGATCGCAGCCGCGATTTCTTCAAGGGAAAGCCCTAAAAGGTACGCAAGCCCCGCCGCACCGGCGAT
>DLFZ01000231.1 GCA_002482435.1 Christensenella sp. UBA7707 | reverse complement strand
CGCCGCTCCGCCGTAGAGGAGGCTTACGAGGTGGTGGACGCCATCGGCAGGCACGACGACGACGCGCTATGCGAGGAGCTTGGCGATCTTTTGCTGCAAGTGGCCTTTCACGCCGAGCTCGGCAGCGAACGCGCCGCCTTCACCATGCGTGACATAACCACGGGCATTGTAAAAAAGCTCATCTACCGCCATCCGCATGTGTTCGAACAAACGGCGGTTTCGAGCAGCGACGAGGTGCTTGTGAACTGGGAGAAGCTCAAAAGCGCAGAAAAGGGCTTTGAAACCGCAGCAAGCGCCATGGAGGCCGTGCCAAAAAGCTTCCCAAGCCTTATGCGCGGCGCAAAGGTTCAAAAAAAGGCCGCGAATGTTGGGTTTGACTGGAATAGTGCTTCCGAGGCGCTGTGCAAAATATCAGAGGAGGCCGAGGAGCTTCGCGCCGCAATCGACGCAGGTGAAAGCAAGGAGCGTCAAAATGAGGAAATGGGCGACCTTCTTTTTTCCGTGGTCAACGTAGCGCGGCTTTTGAAGCTTGACCCCGAGGAAGCGCTCACGATGGCGATCGACAAGTTTATTTCGCGCTTCAAGCGGATGGAGGAACGCATTCTTGCCGATGGTAAAAAACTCGAATGTATGACCTTGTCCGAAATGGATGTTTACTGGGAAACCGTAAAAAAAATAAAATCCTGAAAACATGCCCAAAAGCCCGAAAAAGTGCTTGTATCTCGGGAAAAAGGCTGGTAAAATAATGAACGAACTTAAGAACTCAGCTTCTTAAAATGCTAGGAGGATATGATTCATGAACAAAACCGAATTGATCGCAGCAGTCGCCGAAAAGAGCGCACTCTCCAAGAAAGATGCCGAGAAGGCCGTTGCCGCTACTCTGAGCGCCATCACCGATGCTCTTAAGCAGGGCGACAAGGTTCAGCTGGTTGGCTTTGGTGTGTTTGAGGTTCGCGAGCGTCCCGCTCATAAGGGCCATAACCCCATGACCGGCAAGGAAATCGAAATCGCAGCCAGCAAGGCTCCCGCTTTCAAGGCAGGCAAAGCTCTTAAGGACGCGATCAACTAATATCGTTGTTTGTCAAAAAGCTCCGAACCAATGGTTCGGAGCTTTTTATGTCTTTTTATGTATCAAAGAAGCGAATCACTTTTTTGAAATTTCAGGCGTTGCCTGAGACGGGTATTCTCTTGCGGATACCTCGGTTAGAGAGGCCTAGCGCGAACCCTAACCCCTGAACCACCTTGACTTTTCAGTTCTGCGTTATATTCCCGCGTACGGCGAAGTCTTAATCGCGCATATGCATCGCGCGGTAATACCTTCAAGCTTGCCTTCCGGCCCAAGTCCCTCTGGCGTGGTCGCCTTTACGCTCACAAGCGCCGCATCTATTCCAAGCGCTCGGGCAAGCCTTGCGCGCATCTCTACGATGTAAGGCGCAAGCTTAGGTTCCTGCGCAACCACCGTTGCATCGATGTTCACCACGCGAAAGCCCGCAAGAGAGAGAAGTTCCGAGGTGCGTTCCAGAAGCGTAAGCGAGGAAATGCCTCGGTAGCGNNACCGTCTGCTCCAGAAGCGTAATGCTGTATATATCCTTGTACCGGCCGTCGGTATCCGGAAAATGGCGGCCGATGTCGCCAAGCGCCGCCGCGCCCAAAAGCGCATCCATCACGGCGTGGGTCAGTACATCCGCATCCGAATGCCCGAGAAGCCCCCGCTTATACGGAACCTCTACGCCGCCCAAGATGAGCGCGCGTCCCTCTACAAGCCTGTGCGTATCCTCGCCGTAGCCTACCCTTTGCGCAGCGCCAAGCGCCGCCTCAAACATAGGCACGTCCGACGGGTAGGTGAGCTTCTGGTTCATGATGCTTCCTTCGGTAAACACGCCGGTATACCCCATCCTTTCGTACAAAGCAAGGTCGTCCGTCGCCTCAAAGCCTCTTTCAAACGCGCTGTTGTAGGCCTCCAGAATGCGCTTATAAAGAAAGCTCTGCGGCGTTTGCGCAAGCATCACCTTGCTGCGGTCGATTATGCCGGCGCCTGCAAGCCGCACCGTATCCCGCGCTGGGATGCCCGCCACGCCGCTGCCACAGGCAATCGCACTTTTGATGCTCTCGGCAATCACCAAAGGCGCAACAAGGCAACGCGCCGCATCGTGAATGGCCACCACATCCGCGCCCTGAAGCGCTAGAAGCGCGTTGTACACCGATTCCGTGCGGGTTGCGCCTCCTTCTACCAGCACCACGCGCTCGCCATAGCGCGCCTTAAGGCGCTCGCCTTGGGGGCGCGTTTTTTGGCTCACCGCAACGGCCATTTTATAAAGCTCCTTCTCGGCGGCAAAAAAAGCTTCCGCGCAAATTTCAAGCGGCGTTTGCCCCTGAAAGGAGAAGCCGAGCTTGTTCTCCCCCATACGTTGGGAGGAACCTGCCGCCAGCAGCACACATGCGACGTTCACGCTTCGCCTCCCGGAAGAATTTCATACATATCGGAAGCGTCCGCCTTTTTGGCGGTTTCGCGCACGCTCAATACACGAGCGAACATATGCTTGCCCCCCATAAGAAGATCAAGCACATCGCCCTCCTTTACCTCGGCGGATGGTTTTGCTTCCTTGCCGTTGATTTTTACGCGTCCAAGCGAACAAACCTCGTTTGCCACGGTGCGCCGCTTGATGATGCGCGACACCTTCAAATATTTATCCAACCTCATGTTTCGCCCTCCGTTTTTGGCGTTGTGTTTGTAGATGCTTGTATTTATTTTACTATGGTACGTAACAAAAAGAAAGCCTGAAGGCGGCTTCTTGTCCACCTTCAGGCGTAAATAACCTTTTCTTAGCCGACCGCTACCGTACCGGCCAAACGTACAAGCTCCTCGTTGATGACCACGCTCGAATCGGCCTTCCATGCTTCCACAAGCGTATCCCACTCAGTATCCTTCTTCTCGCCAAGCAGAACGGTCTTAATGCCTTCGCTCACTTCTTCCATTGGGCGCAGACCCGGTGTTTCATCGCCCACATAGTAGAGGATGTGATAACCGTCGTCATCCGAGAACACGGCGGAATAGGTGCCAGCCGTAAGGCCCATGAACGCGGAAATCACTTCGCTTGACCAGCCGCTGGTGCTGCTGTTTTCGAGGGGGTTGATGAGCATGCCCTTTTGCTGGAAAATTTCGTTGTCGGTAAAATCAACGTTGGCAGTGTACTTCATCATAACGTCAGCAAAAGACGCGCCGCCTTCGAGCTCGGCATACGCCGCCTCAATGGTTGCTTTCGCTTCTGCCATGTATGCATCATACATCGCATCGGTCTCCGCTTTGAGGGTGCCGTACTCGGCGAGGATTTCAGAAAGCCTTGCCGCATTGGTGTTTTTACCGCTGAGCGCATCCTCAAAGGACAGCGTGCCGTATTCGGCCTGCAAATCATCCATTTGAGCGATCTTGGTATCGTACTCCTCGTTCATCGTGCCTGTGGGCGCGACCAGAATATCCATAACGCGGCTGTAGTTGATCGGCACATACACCACCGGTTCGCCGCCAAAAAGCTCGTAGCTCTCCTGCGCATCCTTGTAGGAGGCAGGATCATCGGTGTAGGTGGTTTGCTGCGTGGAGGAATTGGTGGTGTACCAATCCGAAATTGCGGCATCGTCCACCGTTACGGTGCTCAGAGCCTTCTCCTTGAGGAGTTCCCCCAGATATTCCGAGGTGATACGGTTTTTGAGCCATTCGATGTACGCGTCGTAATCCATGGTTTCGCCGGTATAATATACGGCTTCCTCGGCCACAAGCTCTTTGATGCGCGCTTCCACATCCACGGTCGAATCGGCGGCTGCCTCTTCTTGTGCGATGGAGCGGTAGTATTCATCAATGCTTTGAAGCTCGGTGTCGATCTTTGCCTGAAGTTCTGCCTGCTGCTCGGCGGTCAACTCCGCAAAGCCCTGCTGCTTCGCCTGATAGGAGATGATGGAACTCTCCGTAAGGTAGTTAACGATCAGATCTTGAAACTGGGTGAGCATTTCCTCGGTGGAGGTAACGTCGGACCCGGTGCTCTGGTAATAATAATCCGCATTGGTGTTGAACACCGACTGGTACTGCCCCCAGGTAAGAACAACTTCGCCGCCTACGGTTACAACGGGTTCACTGTCTTCGGCAGCCACGACGGCCTGCGTCGCCTCGGGCGAGGCTTCGGGGTCTTCCGTACCTTCATTCGTGAGGCTGCAACCCGCAAACAGGCCAAGCATCATGATTGCTGCGAGCAGCAACGACAGGTATTTTTTCATAAAATTCTCCCAACATATATTGTTTCATGTGCATTTGCTCACCTATTATAACACGTTCAACCCTCAATGCAATCTCCAAGGGTGTAAACAAACTGTGGCAAATCGCGGCAAAGCGCGGAAACATCGGCATTTCTTCTTCGTATCACAACAGAAGGCTCATCGGCGTTTATAAGCTGCGCACCCTGCGTTTTTTGCACGAGCGCCATGAGCTTTTCAAGCTTCATCGGCGCGCGCGCGTCGAGCACCAGCCGCGCTTCGCCATCCTTCACGCTGAGCTTCGTGACGTACGCCTTGGAAGCATCCGCCTTGAGCTTTCCGATAAAAAGAAGGTTCCTTACCGCTTGCGGAATTTCCCCGTAACGGTCAATCAGCTCATCCTGCACATCGAGAACGTCGTCATCCGTTTCCAAAAGCGCGATGCGCTTGTACATGGCAAGCCTATCGGTTTCGCGGCGGATGTACGAATGCGGAATGGAGGCAGCAATGGGGATTTCCACCGCAGTTTCGACCTGATGCCGCTCCGGTTCACCCTTTGCCTCGCGCACGGCGTCGTTGATGAGCTTGCAATAGAGGTCGTACCCTACCGCCGCCATATGCCCGTGCTGCTCCGGCCCCAAAAGGTTGCCCGCGCCGCGGATTTCAAGGTCCTTCATGGCGATTTTAAAGCCCGAGCCGAACTGCGTGAATTCGCGGATGGCACTCAGGCGCTTCTCAGCCACCTCGGAAAGCACCTTGTTGCGGCGAAACGTAAGGTACGCATACCCAAGCCGCGCGCCGCGCCCCACGCGTCCGCGCAACTGGTAAAGCTGCGAAAGCCCCATATGATCGGCATCGTACACGATAATGGTGTTAACGTTTTGAATGTCGAGCCCGCTTTCGATGATGGTGCTGCAAAGAAGCACGTCGTACTGCTGCTCCAAAAAGTCCACCATCGTTTTTTCGAGCGTGCGCTCGCTCATTTGCCCGTGCGCGTACGCGACGCGCGCCTGCGGCACGAGCGTGCGTAGGTACTGCGCAAACTGCTCCATGTTTCGAACACGGTTGTATACAAAGTAAACCTGACCACCGCGCGAAAGCTCCTTCAAAATTGCCTCGCGGGCGATTGCGTCGTTGTATTCCATCACATAGGTCTGCACGGGATAACGCTGCTCGGGCGGCGTTTCGATTACGCTCATGTCGCGGATTCCCGTCATAGACATATGGAGCGTACGCGGGATGGGCGTTGCGGAGAGGGTCAAAACGTCCACACACGATTTGAGGTTTTTGATCTGCTCCTTATGCCCCACGCCGAAGCGTTGCTCCTCATCCACGATGAGAAGCCCAAGGTCCTTGAACTTCACGCTTTGCGAAAGAAGCTTATGCGTGCCGATCACCACGTCCACCATGCCAGATTCAATTTTTTTGAGCGTCGCTTTTTCGTCGGCGGGGCTCAAAAAACGCGAAAGCAGCGCTACCTGTACGGGGAAGCCCGCAAAGCGCGCGGAGAGCGTGTTGAAATGCTGCTGCGCAAGTATGGTGGTTGGCACCAGAAACGCTACCTGCTTGCTGTCCAGTACCGCCTTGAATGCGGCGCGAAGTGCAACCTCGGTTTTTCCGTAGCCGACGTCGCCGCACAAGAGCCGGTCCATCACCCGCTCGCTTTCCATATCGCGCTTAATTTCCGCGATGGCGGTGAGCTGATCGGGCGTTTCGTCGTAAGGGAAGCTTTCCTCAAGCCGCGTCTGCCACTGCGAATCCGGTGAAAAGCGGAAGCCTTTGCGCTTTTGCCGCTCGCCATACAGCTTCACAAGGTCGAACGCGAGCTTTTTCACGCTTTCGCGTGTGCGGCTTACGGTTTTTTGCCATTCCCCGCTCCCGAGCTTTGATAGCTTTTGCGCGTTTTCATCGCCGCCGATGTACTTCTGCACGCGGTCGAGCTGATCGGTGGGAATGTAAAGCTTATCCCCGCCAGCATAGGAAAGGTGCAGGTAATCGCGCTCCACATCGCCCACGCGAAGCGTCTGAACGCCCACAAAACGCCCAATACCGTGCGTTTCATGCACCACAAGATCACCCACGGAGAGCTCCGAAAACGCAAGCTGTGGGCGTTTGTGCTTAAGGGGTGCGCCCTTTTTGGTGGTTTCGCCGTAAAGCTCGGACTCGCTGATGACGTTGAGCTTGATTTCTGGGTAGCAAAAGCCCTTTTCGATGGATTCGCCCACGATGAGGAACTCGCCCGTCACAACATCCCTTTTCAAGCTTTCCGTGAACGACGCGAACACGCCAAGGTCCATAAGCCGATCCTGCAGGCGCTTTGCGTGCGCGCCCGCGTAGATGAGCACCGTTTCCGCATTGCGCCGCCAAGCTGTTATGTCTTCCTTTAAAATTTCCTCGCCGCCCAGATACTTTGTGGCGGGGCGTGTTTCAAAGCGGAAAAGCCCCTTTGGCGCGATGGGCGAAAAGGTGCGTGTAAACGCGAATAACATGGCCGTGCGCGGCGTATCGAGGTGTTTGAGCATGGTTTGCGGCAAGCAAAGAAGCTCCGCCTGCTCAGGCTCAATGGTTTTTGACATCAAAAGAAGGCCCGCGTTTTCGATAAACTCGTCATATACGGCGTTGGCGGTTTCCTCCACGCGCGGCGGTTCGTCAATAACGATGAATGAGCCCTTTGGAAAATAATCCAAAAGCGTCGTTTCCGCTTTGTAGAAAAACGGCAGAAGCGCCTCCACGCCGCGCGGTGTGCCGCCCGCTTTGAGCGTTTCACACTCCTCCGAAAACCCCTGCCTTTTTGCAAGCGCAAGAAGACCGCGCTGCCGCGCTGCCGCATCAAGCGGTACCTCGTTTGCCGGCGGCAGAAGTACGCTTTCCACGTTTTTGATGGAACGCTGCGTGAGCGGGTCATACTCGCGCATGGTGTCGATTTCGTCGTCAAAAAACTCAATGCGAACGGGGTTTTCGCTCGTGATGGGAAACACGTCCACATAGCCGCCGCGAAGCGCCACCTGGCCTTTGCCTTCACATAGCTCCACGCGCTCGTAGCCGGCTTCGGCGAGGTTTTTGATGAGATCTCGCGGTTCCACGCGCTGCGCGGCTTTGAGGATGTACGAAGCCTCCGCCACCGCCTCCGGTGGCGCAAGGCGCTGCAAAAGCGCCTCCGCAGAGGCCACAACCGCCATGCGTTTGCCCTCGCATAGCGTGTAAAGCGCCTCCACCCTAGGCGCGCTCAGCCCGCTAGAGGAAATAAAGCCCTTGCCCGCAAGCGGAATTTCGCGAGCCGGGAAATGATACACATCCTTTGTAAGCGCACTCATCTCCGCGAAAAGCTTTGCGGCGGAACTCTCGTTTGCGGTCACAAGCAGCACGCTTTTGTTTGCGTTGTGAAAAAGCGCCGCGCTCATATGCGCCTTATGCGCTTCCCCAAGGCCAAAAACGCTGAAAGAGCCCTCTCCTTTTAAGAGCGCGCCGAGCAGCCTTTCATATTCCGCATAGCCCGAAAGCGCGCGGATGAGCGGGTGGTGTTCAAGCGTCATCGCGTTGCTCCGCCTCATCCTGCGCCTTCACGCCTTTTTCTTTCTTCGGTTTGATGTTATAAAGCTCCTGTGCTTTGTTTACCTGCCCGCCGACGATCAGTGTCACGGCATCCGCGGCATTTTTCATTGCGGCCGAAAGCTGTTCGGCCTCCTCTTCTCCCGGCGCGCCAAGAACGTGCCCTACGAGGTTTTCCGTTTCCCCCGCGCGACCGATGCCGACGCGTACGCGCGGAAAATCGTCGTACCCGAGGCTGTATATGATGCTTTTCATGCCGTTGTGCGTGCCGGAGCTTCCTTTTTCGCGGATGCGTATGGACCCAAGCGGGAGGTCGATGTCGTCGTATACAACGATGAGCTCACTATGCTCGCACTTGTAGAAATTCATGATCTCCATGACGGAAAACCCCGAGTTGTTCATGTAGGTTTCGGGCTTTGCAAGCACAACCTTCACACCGCCAATGTACCCTTCGCCAAACACCGCCTTGAAGTTATGCCTTCGGATGTCGATGTTGAAGTGGTCGGCAAGTACATCAAGCGTCATAAAGCCGATGTTGTGGCGCGTCCGCGCGTATTCCCGCCCCGGGTTCCCCAAACCTACCACGATAAACATAGCTTCCTCCACGCACATATGCCCTCATGCGCCTAACCGCATGGGGGTGATGGGTTTGATTATATCCCCCGCGCAGTCAAGTTACAACACCCGTTTGTAAAAATTCCTTTCGCGTATGAAACACGCAACATTTCACGCCCATTTCGCCCGGTTTTCGGCAGGATTCGATGCGGAGTTTTGAAAGCATTTTTGAACCGTCAAAAAACCGATGCAACAAGAAAGTGCCTTGAGGTAGCTCTCCATAAGACAGCACGAACAATACGTGGAGCTGCCAAGTGGGCTGTCTAAGAAGCAGACGTATTATCCGAAAGGTCAACGCCGCCGTTTGCCACTATATAAAGCTCGCGGAGCAGGCGGGCGTTTCCACAAAGATAGAACCGGATATTCCAAAAGAATTGACTGTGGATTCTTTGTAGCTTTCTATGGTGGTATCAAACCTTTTGGAAAACGCGATTCAGGCTTGCTTGAAGCTGTCGGACGGCAAGCCGATCGTCCATTTTATTTGCCACAATATGGGCCGCTTGCTTTTGGAAATAGAAAACCCCTGCGCGCAAGGAATCGCCTTTCCGCGTGCGTCTGCTGGTGTAAGAAAAGGCGGTTCTTTGTTTAACTCGCTGTTTTTAAGTGTAAAAATGAATCTTTTAAGTGTAAAGGCTCTTTTTTTGCTTTTATATGTTATCCTCAATGCGGAAATTTGCAAAAAACTTACAGCAGTGCTGGTATTTCGGTGTGCCGATTTTCATTTGGACAAGCCCCGTTCATTAGATGTGGGCGTATGCTACTGGCCGAAAAAAATATCAAAATAGGAGGGTAAATATAACATGAGAAAAAGAATTTTAGGTATTCTGCTTTCGGTGTTCATGGTTCTGACTTTGCTGCCGACGGCGGCGCTGGCGGATACGACAACCGACATATATGTGGGTGCGACTCGAGTCACAAGCGCAAACGCAGGCGACGTGCTCAGCGACGGCGGCACCGTCACTTATGACGCAGCTGCCAATATCCTTACGCTAAAAAACGCAACCATTACAGCGACGAACGAGAGTATGTATGCCATTTCAAGGTGGCCCACCATGGACGATCTAAATATTAACCTCATCGGGAGCAACACCATTGATATCAGCAGTGTTGTTAGCCCTACTTGGGTTAACGGGATTTACGGCCATAGTAAAGTGAACATTAAAAGTGAGACGGGCGGCAGCCTTTCCGTCGTCTGCCCCGAGAATACGGTACAGTACAATTTTGGCATTTATGGTCGCGACGGATTGAGCATCGAAGGCTGCACGGTAACTGCTACGACGGGCAACGCTACAGGGTCTTCAAACAACGTATGCCTCGGCATCGGCTCTGACGGCACTCTTTCTATTA
The DNA here is from genome assembly GCA_002482435.1 of Christensenella sp. UBA7707. Lineage (GTDB taxonomy): Bacteria > Bacillota > Clostridia > Christensenellales > CAG-138 > UBA7707. The sequence continues at coordinate 2,829 of DLFZ01000231.1, read as the reverse complement.
AAAATGCCGTTGTTACAGCCAGCAGCGGGAAAACGTCGGATTTCAGCTATGGCTTACACGCCGCCGCTCTTGTTATTGATAATTCCACCGTTACCGCCACCAGCGGTGACGGCACAAAGGGCAGCTATGGCATAAAGACCCAATACTCTACTATCACGATTTCCGCCTCCAACGTTATCGCCAGAGGAGACACAAGCGCACTTAATTTCTACATGTCTTCCGCTGTGCCGACCTTCACAGGGGTTACGGTGACCGCCTCGACGGATAAGACAGGTGCCGGTGCGGTTCCCATCGACGAAGATATGTTCTATGTTTATAAAGAGCCCTTCGCCAGTACGTATAAGTTCGTGCAGCTTACGATGACGGGTGATTCGGATACCGCGGCCGCAAAAACCGCCGCGCAGAACGCAAGCTACGCCAACATGACGCAGGCATCGGCAGCCGATGAGAATGCTATTAAAACGGCATTGAAAAATACTGCGGTAACGGCAGTCAACAACAGTGGTATTACAATTACGATAAACAATGTTAGCTATACCGCGCCGATTGCGGGAACTTCCGCAAATCCCGGCGGCACAAACGGCAGCTATACCTTTACCGTTACGGTATCCAAAGGCACGCAAAGCGAAACGACCGTGCAGAAAACCATTACCATCACGGCAACGCCTTATTCGGGAGGAACCGGAGACAATGGAGATACGGACGGCGGCTCCGATACCCTGCCCGCAGCCGCCACGATCTACAATGACCCCTCGCAGCCCAAAGCCACCATTTGGCTCAGCGGCAGCGGGCTAAGCCAAGGCGAGCTGCTGCTTACCCCCGCGCTCACAAAGGGCGGCGATTACAATGCCTTCCTCAAGCTGGCCGATGAAGCCGATATTGTGCGCATCTATGATGTTTCCGTAAAAAGCGGCAAAAGGCCTGCGGGCAAGGATATGAGCCTTACCTTTGACCTCGGCGCGCAATACGCGGGGCAGAGCTTTACGCTGGTGTCTAAAAAGGCCGATGGCACCTTTGAATACTTTTTTGCCACGGCAAACGCGCGCGGCCTTGTAAGCTTTGGCCCCTTGGCCGAGCTTTCCCCCTTCATGCTGGTAAAGGGGAAAATGACGTATACGCCGCTCCATGGAGTCGTGGAAGTTCCCCAAACGGGCGATTCCGTCGCCTCCATTGGGGTTGCTTTCCTTTCCTTGAGCATATTGTTAAGCGCCCTATGGTTCATGCGCCAAAACAAATCCAAGCGCACATAACCACAACGCACAAAGCATTCAGGCGGTCTTAACAAGGCCGCCTGCTTTTTTACCTTCGCTATCAAAAACCAAATCCGCCAAAGAACATCCAAAGGCCACCTCTTTTCCGCATGAAGATGACCACCAAGCGCACCATCTAGAGAAAAAAGCAAAGCGCCCTTCTGCACAAGCAGATTGCACAGGCGGAGCGGCACCTTGGAGAACTGTTTAAGCTTTTTAAACGGATATATGAGGATAATGTAAGCGGGAAGCTAAATGACATTCGCTTTGAGGAGCTGTCTGCGGATTATGAAGTAGAACAAGTGGACTTGGAGAGCAAGCTTGAACAATTGCAGGCGGAATCGAAAGAACAAGAACAGCAGGCCGAGGATGTGGAGCGGTTTATCCGTAAATGCAAGCATTACACGGACATATCAAGGCTCACGCCCATGATTCTGAACGATTTGGTGTACAAGGTGCTTGTAGAAGCACCAAACAAGTCGAGCGGAAAGCAGAATATACACATAAGCTATGACTTGCTCGGGATTCTTCCCGAGCTGAATACCTCAGTAAACGAAGAAATGGCGTAACCTTACGCTACGCCATTTCTTCCCCCAAAACCGTCTTATGACGGACGGCCTTGCGGCACTTTTTTGAGAAACGAAGGGGCGCTTAGCGCCCCTTCGTAAGATCCATACTCAATATTCAGGCTCGATCAGGCCGTAGTTGCCGTCCTTGCGCTGATAGATTACGTTGACCTGGCCGGTTTCACCGTTGGTGAACATGTAGAAGGAATGGCCCAAAAGCTCCATTTGCAACATCGCCTCATCAACCGTCATGGGCTTGAGGTTAAAATGTTTCACCTTCACCACGCGCTTTTCTTCCGGCTCCTCGCCATCTTCCGTATGCTCCAGCAATTCGGGGCCGCATTGCTTGAACGCGCCCACGCGGAGGTTCTTTTCGAGCTTGGTGCGATAGCGGACGATTTGATGCTCGAGCTTGTCGAGCACGCGGTCGATGGACTCATACATATCGCCCGTGACTTCTTCGCCGCGGATGATGCCGCCGGAATACGGGATGGTTACTTCCACAATGTGGCGGTAACGCTCCACGGACATGGCAACATGCGCTTCCGTGTTTTCGGGGAAGTACTTGTCAAGCTTCTGCACTTTATCGGTTGCAAGCTTGCGGAGATGTTCGGAGATTTCGATGTTTTTGCCAATGATTGAAATACGCATCGTTTTATTCCCCTTTCCGGCGCCGCTTACGCAGCGCTTTCACTTGTTGTTCTTCAAGGATAACATAAAATCCTGCCACAATCGCGTAATTTTTGTGAATTGATGGGAGCAAAATCGCCACGTTATTTCTTTTGCCCGCGCTGCGCGCAATCTTTGTTGCACCCGGCACAACCGCAACCGCAGCCTTTTTTGGCATTTTTCACCGCGCAGACAAGGTTATAAACGCTCCACGCAACGATGATTGCCGCGATTCCGTAAAACAAAACCTCCATCAGACAAAAATCCCTCCGATCCAGTATACGCCAAGCGCCGCAACGTATGCGACCGCGATCTGGTACAAAACCGCAAGCACCGTATACGCG
>DLFZ01000018.1 GCA_002482435.1 Christensenella sp. UBA7707 | reverse complement strand
TGCTTTCGCGCGAAAGGCGGTAAAGCGTAAACGCCTTCACGGTAATGGAAACCATCGCTACAAGGTATAAAACCCGCATGGCGGGCACAAGGGAGAAGCGCTTAATAAGCTGTCCTGCCAAAGGCGAAAGAAAGCCCGCAACCAGCCCGATCACGCCGAGAATGGTATAGGCGTGCACCAAAAGGCGGTCGTCACTATCCTCCACGATGATGCAGCTGAAGCAGTTTCCTGTAACGCGCCACATGCTGTTAAAAACGGCGCCGATCACGAAGAATAGGTAGCTTTGCGCCCCGGCCCAGAGCGCACAAGGCACCGTCCAGCTCAAAAGGCTGAAAATGAGCATCGTGCGCCGTCTGCCGTATTTTTCGATGATCGCGCCCGATAGAAGGCCCCACACGAATTGAAGCGCCGGGCCTAGGCTTGCAAGGAAGCCGATCTGCTCGTCGCGAAGGCCGATCGCGGCCATGTACATGGACGCAAAGGGCAAAAACAAATAGTAGGGGATTGCCCAGAAAGGCTCCGCGATTACGCAGGCTCGCTGGNNGTAGGGAATCGCCCAGAAAGGCTCCGCAATCACGCAGGCCCTTTGGTTGCCCTTGAGCGCGCGCGCCGCGGCAAAAAAAGAAATCCTCCGCTCCATGTAGGTTCCTTTCCCCAAAAATGAAAGCAAAGCCGCCGCCTGCTGCTCATGCGACTCGCCGAAACTGCGAAAAATGCTTCATCTAAGAAGCTTTTTGAAAGCCTTTTTATTGTAGACTGCGCCATGCAGGGCTGTCAATGTACGAGGCGCTTTGGCGGGAAAGGAAAACATTTGTAGAAGGTGAAAGAAAGCCGAATTGACGTACGCTGTACGCAAAAATAAAAGCTGTTGCCGGAGCCACGGCGGTTTTTGCTGCTTTTCTTGAGCGCTTTTGGGTATAGCAAGCCTACGGCTTCCGCCGACATGGCGCTTATATGGGATCTTTCGACATATCGAGTTTCTCGCGTACGTCGTGAAATGGGCAGGCCTTGCGCAAGGGTGTATGGGTTTGTCTTTTTGTACAAAGGCGCGCAGCCCGTGGGTTTTTCGTGGATGTGGCTCGCGGTTCTCCTAAGCTTTTTATTTGCCCGTGGTGCTTTGGGTGTACGCCGGTCCATGCTCCCCAAAGCTGCGCCAATGTTTGGACGATCGCTATGGGATTAACTTTGCTTTAATCGCGGCGATCTTCTTGAATCTGTGTCCACTTAAGGAAGCGGCTTTGCCCGCTTAAGCGCTCAAGTGCACATGGAAAAGGTGCCCGTTCGGGCACTTTTTGCGCATGAAGTTGAATTGGACATTTTTCTTTTGGCGATCATTTAATGCCGAAGCCCGTTATCTGAGCGCCGTCTTAAATTTCCCTTTGGCAAGACGATGCAAAAAAGGGATTTGTCTGTTGCGCGCCGCGCGAAACCACGGAGGTGAAATCATAATCGGGTACGCTGCGACGCTATAAGAGGGGCCCGACGTCGCGCGTCGGGCCCGTTTGGCTATTTACATGCTCTAGATTTACAGCACAGGCATACCCTGAAGATCACGATGCCAATGATAATGATCGCCAGGATGATGGCGAGTACGATCAGCGTCGGCAGCGCGATAAGCAGATCAGCCGCGTACACAACGCCAAAAATCAGGCCGAGGGTAGCGCCGAGAAGAACCGCCATGAAGCAGAGTACCTTCGAGGAACACCAGCAAAAAAGCCCCTTTTGCGAGGATTCGCGTTGCCCCTGACCACAGCACCGTGCAACCTGTGTATGTTCGTTGCAGTATGTTTCATTATACATACTAACACCTCCTTTGTTAGTATCATAGTATGCTTTACAAACCATAGATGCCACTCGATGCCCATTGAACCAGAAGTGCGTTAGCAAATAAATTCATGCCATTTCTTAGGCACAGTACGGATGAACTTTTAATAATATATAGTACATTGCTTTACCGGAGGTCATTTAAAGGTATGGATACATGCATTAACTGCGGATGTGAACCGCAGAGCCCGGATTGCAGGGAGAAAATTGCCTGCAGCCAATTGAAGGTTGCTGAGTGCGAGGCGAAGCTTTTTTGTGATGTTGTCTCCAGACTTGGCTGCGAGATACGGCACGCCCGCTGTTTGCGCGATTTGGACCAGCTGATACGAATTACCAATAGTTTTTTAAACGCCAGCGCCGTCAAGGAAACGGCAATTGCTGAAGTGCTCGCATCCCTAGGCGAATCAGAGGATGGGGTACTCTGCGAATAAAATGAGGGAAGAACAGAATGGGACTGCCGTAAAAAGCAAGGACGGCAGTCCCGTGTTTCTTAACAATTAAAGGCAAAGGTAATTTATAAAAACCAAAAATTTTGTAAAACAAAAGAATTTGTGCGCTATGCCCCCTTAGTTAAAGCGAGGGGGCACTCTTTTTCGTCAATCGCCCAAGCACCGGACGGCAGGCTGTACGGATTTCAATTAAAAACAGGACTTAAGTAGACAGGCCTGCTTCCCTCAAAAGAGTTCCCATCCCTTTCGTCAGCGCGCGATTGTCGTGTTGTC
>DLFZ01000180.1 GCA_002482435.1 Christensenella sp. UBA7707 | reverse complement strand
GCCTTTTACGGCAAAATGCCCGCGGGCATCCCCACGCTCCAAGCGCTTACCTTGGAAAAAAACTGGCACACCGGCGACATAGAAACCGACCCATGGCAATGGAAGGACCGTGCCGCGCAGGAGCACACGCTGGCCTTTGGGTGCGTTTTGAACGGCTACAAGGGCTTTTTGTCGAAAGACTTGTATCCGCTGTTTTACGATGCCTTTTGCGAGAGTGAAACGCTTGAGGAGCGCTATTACGAGGGGCATGTGTCAAAAACGGAAATGGACGTATTTCGTTTGTTTGAAAGCGGCGCGGTCTTGAGCACCGCCGATGTAAGAAGCGCGCTGCACGCTACAAAAAAGCAAGGCGCGGCTGCGGTGGATACGGCGCTCAAGTTGTTGCAGCGGCAGTTTTTGCTTTCCGTTTGCGGCAACAAGCGAAAGCTGAGCTTTGAGGGTTTAGAATATGGCTGGCCCGCCAACGCCTACTGCCTTACGGAGCTTTGGGCGGGCGACTGGCTGTGCGGGCCGCGCATGCTGCGGCAGGAGGCGCGTGAAAAGATCCTCGCGCATTGCGCCGAAAAAGGCATTGGGGAAAGCAAGGAGGCGCTGAGGCGGGCGCTGTTTAAAAACGGGTAAAGGCGCAACGGCATGTGCGCCCCCCTTCTTGATACCGCTTCGCGCACAAAAAGGGCCGCTCCGTTTGGAGCGGCCCTTTTGAGCGCCTTTTTGAAAAGATGTTCTCTGCCGGTGTGCTTATCGCTTACTGGAGCAGCTGGAGCACGCCCTGCGGAGCGGCGTTGGCCTGCGCCAACATGGCGGTGGAAGCCTGCACGAGGATGTTGTTCTTCGTGTAAGCGGTCATTTCCTTGGCCATGTCGAGGTCGCGGATGCGGCTTTCGGCAGCCTGCAGGTTCTCAGCGGAGGTATCGAGGTTGTTGATCTTGTGCTGCAGACGGTTCTGGTAAGCACCGAGCTTTGCGCGCTGGGTGGAAACATCGTTGATCGCCTTGTTCACAGTTTCAATAGACGAGCTGGCATCGTCGCGGGTATTGATTTTAGCATCCTTAAGGCCCAGCGATTCCGTACCCATATCGCCGATGCTGACGTTCAGCGTTTCGCCCTTATCGGCACCGGTCTGGATGGTCGCGCCTGCGCCGTCAGCGGTGAAAGTAAGGGAATCGGTGCCGAGCGAAGTAGCTTCCGCGTAGTCCAAGCCGGTCTTAATGGTGACCTTTCCGGCCCCGTAGCTCGAGAAATCAAGCGTAAGATCTTCGCCTGCGGTGGGAGAGGTGTAGTTTACAGCACCACCCGTGAAGGTAACGCCCGTGCCGGAAGCACTGATGGTCGCCGTATGGGCAGTGTTGTCAAAGGCGATTGTATAAGTCGTTACGCCGGAGGTGGATTTGTCAGCAAAGCCGCTGACACCGATTTCGGTAATGCCGTTGAGACCGGCCCTGATATCGGCGCTGGTTACTGCGGTTTCCACGCCCATGGAGCCATCCAGCAACAGTTTGCCATTGAACTTGGTCTGCTTCGAGATGTCAGTAATTTCGTCTTTCAGCGCCTGGAACTCCTCGTTCAAAGCCTCGCGGTCAACACCGGTCGTACCGTCGGCGTTGGTGTCGGAAGCGGCCTGCACGGAAAGCTCGCGCATACGCTGGAGGATGGAGTGGGTTTCGGTGAGCGCGCCTTCGGCGGTCTGCACCAGCGAGATCGCGTCCTGGCTGTTCTTGGAAGCCATGTTCAAGCCCTTGATCTGCGCGCGCATTTTTTCGGAAATCGCCAAGCCGGCGGCGTCGTCGCCCGCGCGGTTGATACGATAACCGGAAGAAAGCTTTTCAGTGGAGTTCGCCACGGCGGAGTTGTTAATGGTGTACTGCCTGTGGGTGTTGTTGGCCATTGCATTGTTTGCGATACGCATAGAGAAATTCCTCCTTGATAATAATTCGGCGTCCTTGCCTTATTTTTTGTTGACGGTGAAACCGCCTTAAGTCCCTGGCGCTTTCGGGAACCGAAGCGGTTCTTGACGTCTGATTATAGTATCGAAACATTTTTCGACGACTTTAGTGCTGATTTCAAGATTTTTCTAAAACATTCTCATTCCTTATTTGGCAAACCGCGTTTGACAAACCGCATTCCATGCCTTCTACAAGCTTCCTGCTCCCAAATTGGGTATTGAATTGCATCATATGGTGGTATACAATAGAATTGCTACATAATATTGTATAAACTGTGGAAAAACGGCATGTTTTTGTGCGGAATTTCGCGAATGGTTCAATATTTATGCAGCGGCCGTAGTCCGGCCGAAACTTGAAATCAACAGGTGAGCAAATTTTGGCAGATTTTTTGAAGAATACCTTTAAAAAGATCGCGGAGCGTTTCAAGAGCCTCACGAAGGGCCAAAAAACGCGGCTCATCGTGTTGGTGGCGCTGGTCGCTGCCATCGTTGTAGCGGCCTCCGTGCTTTTGAACCAGAAATCCTACGACGTGCTCTACAGCGGCATGGACGCTGCGGATGCGGGGCAGGTGCTTTCCATGCTCACGGAAATGGGCGTGGACGCCAAGTCTCAGGGCACCGATACCATTCTGGTGGAAAGCTCTAAGGCCGACAGCATCCGTATGCAGCTGGCCGCCGAAGGCTACCCAAAAAGCGGTTACAATTTCGATATTTTTCAGCAGGCGAGCGGTCTTGGTGCAACCGACATGGAGAAGCGGGTCTATTATCAGTTCCAGCTCCAGTCGAACATCCGCGACGCCATTTTGACCATCGACAAGGTAAAGGACGCCGTCGTTACCCTCTCGATTCCCGAAGACAACACCTTCGTTTTGAATACCGATGAAACGCCCGCTACGGCTGGAGTCATCCTCACGCTTAAAGAGGATGAAACGCTCACAAACGCTGAAGCGCGCTCCATCGCCGAGATCATCGCCAAGAGCGTGAGCGGGCTTGCGCTTGAAAACGTGCGTATCATCGATTCGGACATGAATCTTTACGATCTCAACAAAGACGACGACTTCGCAAACGTCGGCGATCAGCTTGCCTTGCAAAAGGCCGTACAGCAAAGCCTTAAGGAGCAGGTTGTAAACCTGCTTTCCCCCATCTTCGGCGAGAAAGGCATTCTTGCCGAAGTGAACGTGACGCTCAACTTCGATAACGAAACCTCGGAATCCGTGGTGTTCCAGCCGCCTGTTGAGGGCAGCGAGGAAGGCCTTGCGGTGAGCATGCAAGAGCTTGCGGAAACCGTAAAGGGCGAAGCCGCCGCGGGCGAAGTGGCCGGCACCGAGTCAAACGGCACCGGAACCACCACCTATCCGAGTGTGGAGACGGATGAGGATTCCGTGTATTCCAAGGTCACCAAGGAAGCCAATTACGAGCTGAACGAAACGAAAACCCAAATCGAAAAGGCCAAAGGTCGCATCAGCAGCCTTTCGGTTTCAGTAATCCTCGACAGCTCGAGCATAGAGGAGGATTATACCGAAAACGTGAGAAACCTCGTTGCGACAGCCATCGGCGTTGACATCGAGCGCATTACGGTGGACAGGCTCCCGTTTTTGCAAGCTGACTCCTCAAGCAGCGATGTCTCCGCCGCGCTCGACGCACAGAGGCAGCTTTTGGAGGCCGCCAACCAGGCACAGCTTCTAAAGAGCCTCATCACGGCAGGCACGGTGATCGTCGTGTTTTTGCTGCTGCTCGCGGCCATCCGCACGCTCACCAAACCCGCAAGAACGGTGAAGGAACTTGAAGCCCCCGATTATGCAGGGGAGCTTGCCGGTGAGCCGGTGTACTACGACGAAAGTGACGAAGCCTTGAACGGTGCGGAAGAACTGCCCGGCACAGCGGTGGATTATGCGGTCGGCGAGGAAAACGAGCTGCCGCCCGTCGCAGGAAAGCGCAAGGGGCGGCTTTCGAAGAAGGCTGCCGCCGAACAGGCCGCGTTGGAGCAGGCTACGGGATCCGCGGCTGCTTCGGGGCAGGCGCAGGACACAAAGCCTAAGGCACCGCCTCCCGAAATCGAGCTCAAGGAAGACACGAACCTTACGCAATTGGAAAACTTCATCGACAAAAACCCGGAGTCGGTTGCACTTTTGCTTCGCAGCTGGCTTTCGGATGAAAGGTGACGGGCATGGCCGGTAGCGGAACCGATACGCTTAGCAACAAAGAAAAAGCGGCAATTCTCATGATCACGCTCGGCAAAGAACACGCGGCCACGCTCTACAAGAGCCTGACCGAGGATGAAGTTGAGCAGCTTACTTTGAGCATTACGAGCATGCGCCGCATTTCGCCTGAGGTAAAGGAAGCCGTTGTGGCGGAGTTCCTCGAGGTGTGCATGGCGCAAAAGTTCATCTCCGAGGGCGGCATCGACTACGCCAAGGATATTTTGGAGAGCGCGTTCGGTTCAGACCGCGCCAACGAGTTGATCACAAGGCTTTCCTCTTCGCTTCGCGTGCGCCCGTTCGACTTTATTCGAAGGGCAGACAGCTCGCAGCTTTATAACTTTTTGCAAAACGAACACCCGCAGACCATCGCGCTCATCCTCTCCTACCTCGACCCGAGGCAGGCGGCACCCGTGCTTGCGTCGTTGCCGTTTGAAAAGCAAGCAAACGTCATCACTCGCATCGCCAACATGGGCGCCACTTCGCATGAATATGTAAAAGACGCCGAGCGCGTACTCGAGCATAAGCTTTCCACCATGATCTTTGGCAACCAAACGATCGTGGGTGGCGTGGACAGCCTCGTCAACATCATGAACAGTGTAGACAGGGGCACGGAAAAGCACCTTCTGAGCGTGCTCGAGCAAACCGACGCCGAGCTTGCCGAGGAAATCAAAAACCGTATGTTCGTGTTCGAGGACATCACAACCCTCAGCAACCAGGCCATCCAGCGCGTGCTGCGCGAGGTGGACAACCGCGACCTGGCCGTGGCGCTCAAGGGCGTCAAGAGCGATGTTGCCAAGGTTATTTTCGAAAACATCTCCAAGCGCCTGCAGGATATGCTCCGCGAAGAGATCGAATACATGGGGCCGGTACGTGTGCGCGACGTGGAAGAATCTCAGCAGAAGATCGTCAACGTCATCCGCAGGCTCGACGACGCCGGCGAAATCATCATCGCGCGCAAGCAGGACGACGCGCTTATCCTGTAATACCGCGCGAGCGCCGGCAGTTTTTCTTTCCGCAAAAACGCTCTTTGTGTTTTTGCGTCAGGAGCACGCCGGCTTTTATGTTTTCACGTTTCTAACCCCCATCGGGATAAAGAGCAGAGGCTCGGTTATTTAACGGTAAGGAGGTGATCCTTTGATCCGCATCGACAAAGACAGCTATTTGAATGCGAACGCCGCGGAACGCGGCGCAAAGGTCATCAAGAGCTGGGATGTGGCCGAGCTTGAACCGGGCGATGACATGCCGGCTGTGGACTTAAAGCAGTTTCTGGCTGAGTACCTTGGAGAGAATCATGAGGCCGTAAACGCCGTGGCCCTGGGCGACGCAGAGCATCCGCTTGATGAGAATGCCTGTGAAACGCTTTTAAAGGCGTTCGATCCGCGCGCCATCGTGGAGGCGGAACTTGAAAAGGCCGCAAAGGCCGCGGAGGCAAAGCGGCAAGCACAAGCCCAAACGCAAGCGGCGGCGCATCCAAAAAAACAGCCAGAGCCAGAGCTTACCGAAGAACTTGCACAAAATCGCGCGGCGGTCATCATAAGCGAAGCGGAGCAGCGTGCCAAGGAGCTTCTCGACGAAGCGGAGCGCACGCTTGAAAACGCAAAGTCCGAAGCCGCAGCTCAGATCGAGCAGGCGCAGCTGAGCGCCCAAAAAACGCTCGACAACACAGCCCTCAAGCGGCAGGAAATTTTTGCGGCCGCGCAAAAGCAGGGCTATGCGGAAGGCGTAGCCGCGTCACGAAACGCCCTTTTGAAGGTGCGCGAAGATTATGAAAAGCGCCTCAAGGACTTTTTTGAGCAGGCGCAATCCTACAACGACATGCGAAACGCAGAACTCGAGAGAAACATCCTTTCCTTGAGCGTTGACGTTGCCGAAAGAATTTTGGGCGTTGCGCTTGAAAAGGATGAGGAGCTGTTTTTCAACCTCGTTTCGCGCGCGGTAACGGAGCTCAACGCGAAAAGCCGCTTCAACATACGCTTAAACAAGCGCGAGTACGACCGCATCATGGAAAACGGCGATGAGGAATTGCGCCGCCGCTTGGGCGACGCGCCTTTTTCCGTAATCTGCGACGGGTCGCTTGAACCCGGCGCGCTTTTGTTGCAGGCGGAAGACGGAACAGTGGACGCGGGTGTAAAAACACAGCTTGAACGCGCCAAAAGCGTGTTCGGCGTAGCGGGCGAACCGTCATGATACGGCACTTCGATTACGAAAAATACAAAAATATGCTTCGCGGCGCGGACCTTTACGAGTATTCCGGTAAGGTGACGCAGGTCGTCGGCCTTACGGTGGAGTGCACGGGGCTCAACGCGCGCATGGGCGAGATCTGCCGCATCTACACCGGCAAGAACGGCGATTTTATTTTTGCGGAGGTTGTGGGCTTTCGCGACAAAAAGGTGCTTTTGATGCCGCTTGGCGTTTTGAGTGGCGTGGGCGCGGAAAACTATGTGGTTTCCACGGGCGAATCGCTTCGCGTGCCGGTTGGCATGGATGCACTCGGACGCATTCTCGATGCGTTCGGCAACCCGATGGACGGCAAAGGCGCCCTCGTGCCCGACACCTACTACCCCATCGACAACATGCCCCCAAACCCGCTTGAACGCACGCGCATTCACGAAGTTCTGCCGCTTGGCATCAAAGCCATCGACTCGCTTCTCACGGTTGGCCGCGGGCAGAGGGTAGGCATTTTTGCGGGAAGCGGCGTTGGAAAAAGCACGCTTCTCGGCATGATCGCCAGAAACGCCAAGGCCGACGTGAACGTGATTGTGCTCATCGGCGAGCGCGGCAGAGAAGTGCGCGACTTTATGGAAAAAGACCTTCAGGATGAAGGTCTTAAGCGCTCGGTGGTGGTGGTCGCAACGTCCGATCAACCCGCGCTTGTGCGCCTCAAAAGCGCAAGCGTCGGCACCTCTATCGCGGAATACTTCCGCGATCAGGGGTTGAATGTGCTTCTGTTGATGGACTCGCTCACCCGTTACGCCATGGCGCAGCGCGAAATCGGCATGGCCACGGGCGAACCTCCCGTTTCGCGCGGTTACACCCCCTCGGTCTATGCCATTTTGCCAAAGCTTTTGGAGCGCTCGGGCACCTCAAGCAAGGGCAGCATCACTGCGCTTTACACGGTGCTCGTGGACGGCGACGATATGAACGAGCCCATTTCCGATACCGTGCGCGGTATTCTCGACGGTCACATCGTACTTTCGCGCAGGCTTGCAAATGCCAACCACTACCCCGCCATCGACGTGCTCGCGAGCATCAGCCGCTTGATGAACGATATTTCCGATAAGGAGCATTTGAAAAACGCCGGTCTTGTGAAAAACATGATGGCGGTTTACCGCGACGCGCAGGACATCATTTCGATTGGCGCGTACAAAAAGGGTAGCAGCCCGGACATCGACCGTGCGATTGAGCTTCACAAACCCATCAACGAGCTTCTTTTGCAAAACGTAGGCGAAAATTATTCGTTTGACGAAACGCGCGAAATGCTCGCACGCCTATGCGGGAAAGGCGGTTAAGAATGAAGCGGTTCGTGTTTACGCTTAAGGCAGTGTACGACATTGCTGTTTCCAACGAAAAACAGCAGAAAAACCTGCTTAGAAAAATCGAGGACCGCATCCGCTTCCTGTACGGCAAGCTTGAGAATATGCTCTCAGAGCTTTCCGATTCCCGCGCCCGCTGCGCCTCGGATGTGGACGCCGGAACGGACGCGCTGCGTCTGGCGCAGTACGCGCGCTATTTTGAAAGCCGTGAGGAATTGATCGCGGCGCAAAAGCAGAGCATCGCTCTGGCGGAAAAGGAACGCGAAAAAATCGTAGAGGCGCTCGTCGCCATTCGCAAGGAGATTAAGTCGCTCGAAAGCCTCAGGGAAAAGCAGTACGAGGAATATCTCGCCGAGGAGAAGCGTGAGCAGGAACAAGCCATCGGGGACGTGGTTTCCTATCAGGTGGCATCAAAGTAAAGGGAGAACGCTATGGAAACACCCGTAAAACCGGCACAGCAGCCCCGCGTCGCCCCCGCCCGCGTGCAGCAGGGCGCAAGGCCGCCCGTAAAAGGCAAGAAGCCGCGCAAGAAAATGCGCGTTACCTTCGGCGGCATTTTAAGCATGCTTTTGCTTTTGATGATCCTCGCCGGAGCGGGTCTTTTGTACTTCGACTACGGCGGCGTGCGCGACGTATTCATTTCGTTTTTTCACTTGGAGGAAGCCACCCGCGCGCAACTTCAAGAGCTCGACACGCAAAGCGCCGGGCTTACTGCGCGCAGTGCGGAGCTTGACGCGCGCTCAGCCGAACTCGACGAGCGGGAAGCAGACATCAAAACCCTTGAGGACGCTTCCGATGCGCGCGAAAAGGAGCTTACAAAGCGCGCCGAGGCGCTCGACGCCAAAGAGCAGGACCTTTTGACCCGCGAGCAGACGCTCCAAACGCGCACCGCTGAGGTAGAAGCGCTCGCGCAGCAGATCGACGGCTGGAAGGTGGACATTGAAGCCGCCGCAAAGATGTACGAGCAGATGGATGCTGTCATCGCCGCGCAGACGCTCAGCGTGGACGCCGACCCCGCGCAGATCGCGCGCCTTCTTTTAAAGATGGACAGCGCAAAAGCCGCCGCCATTCTCGAGGAATTTTCAAAGAACCTGCGCAAGCAGGTGACCGACGAAATGGCACCGTAAAGGGGACTTTGCATGGAGAAGGAAGCCGCTGTTCACCCCGTTGCCGAACAATTCGCGTGGCGCATTACA
>DLFZ01000030.1 GCA_002482435.1 Christensenella sp. UBA7707 | reverse complement strand
TATTCGTGGTACTGCGCAAGGTACGTTTCGTTTGAAAGAAGCGCTGAAAGAAGCGGCCTGCCGCTGAGCGTCGTACCGGAAACCGGCGTGTCGATGGGGAAGTTGACAAGGCTTATTGCGCTGTCTGCGGTGCTTGCGCTTCCCCCGCCACCTATGTTGAACGCGCCAAACGCGAGGTTATAGTCCCACGGTATCATAGAAAGCTTGCCGTTTTCCTCATAGAGGTAGTAGTTGTGCATAAGGCTTCCGGTGTAGCTGTCGAAGTTGAGGGAGAAGTTGTGCACCACAAAATACTTGAGCACCTCTTCCACGTCCACCACGTCATCGAGGTTTTCACCCTCGTTCATCTGCTTGAGCGAGGCGATGAGCCGTCGCTTATCGGCATCCGTCACGTCATCAAAGATCGCGCCGCCGAAAATATGCGAGTAGCTCGAAAATAAATCGTCGCTGTACACGAGTGCCACATCGCCCGAGGAGCCGCTAAACATCCCTTCCCGCCCGCCGTTACCGAAGGTGTTTGTTCTCTCACCCTGCGCGCCGTTTGCGGAAGCGCCGCCTTGCGCCGCGCTCGCATTGGGCGTTGCGGAAGGCTGTGCGGCGCTGCTTGCTGTTGCATCGGGCGTTGCGGAAGGCTGCACTTCCTCACCTACAGAAGCGCTGGAGGATGGCGTCGCGCCGGATTGCGCATCGCTGAAGTTCGGCACTTCGGCACCGTCAGGCAGTTGCATGCCTTCGGGAAACTCAAAGCCGTTCATGTCGGGCATCTGCCCGCCATTGGGAAGGGAAATGCCCGTGTCCCCATCGGCGGCAGCGTTTTCATTTTCCGCCTCCTCGCCATCCGCACCCATGCTGAGGCTGTCGGGCTTGTAAAGCTCACCGTCGTAGTCGTGTCCGTAGTTGCGCTGAGCAAACGCCTCCTCCACGCCCTCCACCGCGAGGTAAAGCCCCCACGGCTCGCCGTTTACGGTGATCAGCACAAAGCTCGCGAGCGGCGTATCCGCGCCCATATAGTCCATCATGTCGTAAACGAGGAAGTCCTTCAAGTAGGTTTTGTCGAAGATGAGGTTGTTGAGCGAAAGCTTATCTAAGCCGTAATAGCTAAGCCCGTTTTGGTAGTGGTCAAACTCCACCTTAAAGCTGTACCGCTCACCGCCAAGGCTTTGCACGCTCGAAAGTGAGGTGTTGCCCTTGGTGCGGATGGCCGCACTCGAAAAGCTTTCCCCATCGATGGTGAGGCTGCAAAGCGTGTATTCCTTGCTGCTCGCGCTTTCGATAAGCTCCTCCCATTCGCTTTCGTCCATCGAAATGTCGAGCGAATGCACCACGCTGTCGTCAAACAGCTTATCCGCATACGATAGCTTGCTTTGCGCCTTTTCGACCCCGAGAAGCGGGGTGTAGGAAAACAGCGCCGCGAATACCATCGCCGCTACGATCACCCCGACACATATGAAATTGATCAGACGATGCTTCACCATAGTTTTACGCTCAATTCATGTAGTCGCCGTTGTAGCTCACAAGCACGGCGCTTGTTACGCCTTCGAGCTCGGAGAGCCCGTTGACAAAGGCGGTATCCTGCTGCTTCAATCGCACCTCCACGGTGAGCTCCACGCCGTTTTTGGAAACCGTTTTGCTCTTGACGATGCTCTTTTTCACATGCGCGCCGATGTACGCCTGCGCGCTCGCCTCTGCGGCGGAATTTTCGCAAGCAACAACGGCTAGGTAGGGCGAATCGTTGGTTTTACGGTTCACAAACAGCAGCAAAACGATGCCGATGAGCACGCTGCCGAACACCGCCAGCGGAATAAGCCCCGCTGCCAGCACAATGCCCGCCGCGATCGACCAAAACAAAAATGCGATGTCGAGCGGGTCCTTTATGGCGGTGCGGAAACGCACGATGGAGAGCGCGCCCACCATGCCCAAGGAAAGCACCACGTTGCTTGTGACCGCAAGGATCACGAGCGTACCGATCATGGTGAGGGCAATGAGCGTAATGCCAAAGCTTTCGGAATACATCACACCCTTGTAAGTCTTTTTGTACACAAAAAAGATGAAAAGGCCGATGGCAAATGCAAGTGCGAGCGCGATGGCCATGTCGAGCGGCGATACCGCGTCAACGTTTTCAAGAAAGCTTGAGTTGAAAATGTCGCTGAATGTCATGGGTTACTGTCACTCCTTTGTTATTTATGGAACTTTCTATCGCATCAGCCGAACATGCGGCTTGCGGCATACTTGGAAAACGCCTCTACGCGCCGGCTGCCGATTTGGAGCACCTGTAAAATCACATCCGGAATAAACTCGTCGAACTTCACCTCCAGCAGGTACGGCGTGTCGCCCGATTGCACCGTGGGAAGCTCAGCATCAAAAAAAGAGCGGCTGTAAAGCGCGGTGCGGATGTTGCTGTCGATGGTAACGCGTACGTTCCCCGGTGCGTACACATAAGGCTCGCGCGTGTAATCAACGATCACCCTTGGCTTTAGCCGCTCGCCCACAAGCTTGCAGTAAAACTCCGCTTGAAGAGCACCTGCCGCAAGCAAAAAGCTATAATCGCCGTCGAGGATGCGCTGCGCATCCTCTCTTGTGAGGCACGCTTGTTGCTTGCCGCAAAGCCCGCGCGTTTTTGCTTTCTTTTCCAAAAGCACAAACGTGGGTTCGTCGTTGTAATAGCGCAGGCGAAACTTTTCGCGGTTATCCACGCCGTTGATCTTTTCTTTCAACGCCTTGTCGTCAAAATTGTCAAAATAGAGGCTTCTTATTTTGTAGTACCCCTTGTCGACGGCGTGCTCATCAGGCCTTGCCACCGCCTTGAGCCCATTCCTTAAAACAAGGCAGTCGCCCGCGTTGATCGGGAGCTTGTATTCGTGCCTGAGTTTCATGCTGCCTCCCATAAAAAGCTTTTGCAAATGAAAAAGTGCCCGCCGCGGCTTACACCGCTTCGGCACTTTTATGTTAGTGAAACATTATGGCAAAGGTTTGGAACGTTTATAGAAAGAACATGTCAAATTAAGGTTAAATTTTTAGGGTATACCGGAAGCTACGGCCTTTGCTAAGGCACTATCGCGGAAAAGATGCGCAAAGCTCAATCATGTACAAGAGGTATTGCAGCATGTCTTTTTTGCGCCGAAACCGCGAGGCATACCGTGCGCCGCCCTCCCCGCGCCTTATGCGCAATGCCTCGTTCAGGATAGGGTGCGTCCATACCGGCAGGTGCAGCAGCGCATATTTGGTGGCGGCATCTTTTGAAACAATGTCGCTTTCTTTCAACGTGAAGTACATACGGGAAATGCCGCACGCGCCCCATTCGACTACCCTGTCCGTAAACGAGAAAACGTTCAGGAGCGAAAAAGGCTTTCCGGCTCGTTCCCACCAGCTTTTCCAGTAGGTAGCAACATTTTCATGAACATAAGCCCTTAAATCTTCCGGCGAAACGGGGATGTTGAGCTCCGTTGCCGCAACACCGGATAGAGTAAGCCCATAGCGTGCCAAGGTGTACCATGTAACCGCGTTCGCGTTGAATTTCCCGAGCGACAGCTTTCCGTCGTGGTAGGCGTAAAACGGTGCGGCCTCCTCTTCCGTTTTGCCGATTTCC
>DLFZ01000167.1:6074-12554 GCA_002482435.1 Christensenella sp. UBA7707 | reverse complement strand
AAGTCAGGATTTTCTTCAGGGTGACCCGTTTCCTTTGCAAGTAACATATCCCTCGCAAAAGAAAGCATGAGATCCACGGCATCGAGCGCGGTTTTTTCTTCCTTATGGCGTTTTGCATCGCCAAAGGGAAGCTCGCCGCGTATCGCCGCGAGAAACGTTTCGAATACCGCCGTGCGAAGCTCCAGAAAGCCTGTGCGAAAGCAAAGATTCTGCGCGCGCTCCAACGACCCCGCACAAAGCTGCGCAGCGTTTTGCGCCTCGGACGGTGTCGCCCCTTGCTCGAGAAGCACCTCGGCGATCTCCTCTTTTGAAAGCTGCGGCGCACGGTAGATGCTGCAACGCGAGCGGATGGTTGGGTAAATCAAGTGCAGGCTGCCCGTAAAAAGAAAAAGAGTGCCGTTTGGCGGCTCCTCAAGCGTTTTTAAAAGTTTGTGCTGGCATGCGGCATCCACCCGTTCGCCGCCGATGTCGCGGATAAGCACCGCGCGCCCGAGCGTGCCGATGGGGCGCTTCAAAAGCTCCGCAAGCAATGCTTTTAGCTGATCCACCTTAATGGGCGTTTCGCCAAGCTCAAAGTAGTCGCCGCAGGCACTAAGGTTATTAATATCCTCGGTGCCGGTACAATGAAGCGCCGCCGCACGGCGCGCCAAATGCACCGCCGCAGCCTTGTCGCAGCCGGTGATGAGAAGCGCGTGGGGTGCGCGGCGCTGCGCAATCGCCTCAAAGAGGCGGTTTTCTTTCGTGTCGGTCGGCATTTGCGCTAAAATTTGTGAAAGGCTTCCACATCCACAACAAACACCGTGGCGCCGCCCAACGTTACCTGTACGGGCGTGGGCGAGCTGTCGATGTAGCCGGGCATGGAGGAGGGAATTACCATGTACTCCTTGCGCGTGCTCGATTTGCTGCGGATGATCTCAAGCGCGGCGGGCACCTTCTCGTCGTCAAGCCCCATCATAAGCGTCGAGTTGCCGCCGTGCAGAAAGCCGCCGGTGGAAGAGATGCGCGTGACGCTGATGTTGCTCTCGATGAGCGATTTGATGAGGCGTTTGGAGTCCTCATTTTGTACGATGGCGAATATAAGTTTCATCGGGTTTCACCTCCGTTTGTTGATGAAGAACGGTTCGGATCAGCCAAGGGTATGTTTGGAACGTGGAACTATGACCAATGGCAGGCTATTTTTTCGCCATACAAGGCGAATTTTTGCAGGAATACCGGAAGTATTTCAAAGAAATTCAACACAGTATGGCGGGAAAATAGCCGCGAGTGGGCGTATTTCCATTTTTCAAACATGCCCTAGGAGCAGACGCTCCAATTCTTTTACATCCCGGGCGACGTGCGTGGGCGCACAAGCTTCGATCTCAGCGCGCTCGCCGTAACCGTAAAGCACACCGATGCTAAAGATACCCACGTTCCGCGCGGCGTTCAGGTCAAAGTAGCGGTCGCCCACCATAACGGCACGGTTTTCCGGCGTGCAAAAATCCTTTATGGCGATGCGCAAAAGCTCCGTCTTTTCACCGTTGCCGTCGGGAAAGGCACCGCGCACATAGTCTACATACGGTGCGATGCCAAACGCCGCAAGCTGCTCGAGCGCCGTAGATTGCACCTTGGAGGTAACCACCCCCACGCGGATCTTGTGCGCTTTGAGCGCTTGAAGAAGTGCGATAACGCCCCTGTAAGGCGAAGTGGAGCCCATACCCATGGTTTTTACCTTTTCGCGGTATAGGTTTGCAGCTTCGTCCAAGCGGTTTTCGGGGATGTGCAAGAACTCGGAAAACCCCGCTTTTAGCGGCGGGCCAACCATTTTATGAAGGTGCTCATCGGGCGGACAGGAAAGCCCCATATCTACTAGCGTTGCACGGGCGGTGGCAAAAATGGCCGGGCCAGATTCGATGAGCGTGCCGTCCAGATCAAAAAAAACGGTGTCGTAAGTCAAGTCAAAACCTCTGATGCGTTGCTGTTCTTTACTAAAATTATAAAGCTTTTGGGCAAAACGCGCAACCCGCACGGCGCAAAACGGCAAAAAGCAAGAAAAAATCTACAAAAGCAAAAGCGGCCGGACGCGCGCACCCGCAGGCGCCGCGCTGTTTCCGGCCGCTTTTCTACCGTGTTAACCTTCGCGTACTACGCAAAGCTTTCCCTTGACCGCCCCGAAAAGGGGAATTTTCAGCTTGTTCTGCAAAAACAAGTAGTCGATGTCGGCGTTGGTGATGCGCTCGCCGGGGAACACCGCGGCGATGCCCGGCGGGTATGCGCCTGCAGCCTGTGCGGCAATGCGTCCCGCGCACGACTCAATCGGCACAAGCTCGGTTCTTGAAAGCACCGCGTCGCGAACAGGCATCGCAAGCTCGCGATCAAGCTCGGGCGGATGCGTTACCTTGATGTCGGTTTTGCCGTAAGGAAGTGCTGCGACCGCCTCATAAAGCATTTCGTACCACTCGTCTTTGTCGGCGGGGCCGGTGATGAACACCACTCTTCGCGCGTCCGCCATTTCCGGCACCACGCGCATTTCCTCCATGGCAAGCGCCGCGGCGCGCCCGTCGATGCCGCGCTCGCTTACGTCAAGCACAAGGCGCGTAACATCAACGTCGTAAATGCCGGCTTTGCCTACAAGCTCTTTTCCAAACACCCTGATGCCGTTGAGCTTTTGAAGGCGCTCGGTGATTTTTTCGAGGCGCTTCAAGTGTGCCTCAAAGTCTGCATGGCGGGCGGAGAAAAGCGCCCAGTCGAGCGAGGCCATGATGAGGTACGAAGGACTTGTTGTTTGCGTAAGGGAAATGGTACGCCTTACGTCGTACTCGGTGAGCGGGCAGTTTACACCAAGGTGCAAAACCGCCGACTGCGTGAGGGCGCTGAGCGTTTTGTGTGCGCTGATGCACCACATATCCACACACTCTGCGGGAAACCGCGGCAGAAGCGGCGAAAACGGAAGGTGGGCGCCATGCGCGCTGTCTACAAGCAAAAGCGCACCGTGCGCGTGAACCACCTTGGCGATGGCTTCGATGTCGGCGCAAAGGCCATAAAAATTGGGGCTTGTAATGAACACCGCATCGGCCTTGCATTTTTTGAGCGCAGCCTCAACCGAACGCGCGCTGACAACGCCGTCCACTGTACCTTCTGAATCCGGATACACGAACGAAACCGAATGCCCCGCCATGGCAAGGCCCGCCGAAACGGACTTATGGCAGTCACGGCAAACAAGGATGTGCTTTTTCTGGCCGACGGCCAGAAGCATGCTAATAACGCACTGCGTGGAGCCGTTTACAATCAAAAAGCTATGTTTCGCGCCGCACGCCTCCGCCCATCCCTTTTCGGTGTTGAGGATGGGGCCTTCGGGCGTGTAGAGGTTGTCGGTTTCGGTAAGCTCTGTAATATCCCACTTCGCCATATCAAGCGGCCACAAAAGAGTTTGTCCTTTGTGCCCGGGCATATGAAAACGTGCGGTCTCAAGCGCGGAATAAGCCCCGAGCATTTCGGGGAGTGTCGGATTTTCTCTTGTACCTTTCATGCTTCTCCTATGTGCGTACGCGCGCCATGTTTTCCAAGGCCGAGCGCAAAAGCCTTACAAGCTTTTTGCTTGGATGGAAGAGGAGCGCGTAAATTTTATTTTCCTTTTGATAAAACAAGGTATACGCGGTTTTTCGAGGGCCGATGCTAAGCTTCCTGCGGCGTATGTGCCTAGGTTCTTCGCCAAGGGTACCTGCGCTCCACGCTTCGCCGGGTGCCACGAGCCCCAAGAGGTTTTCGGGCAAAAGAAAAAGCACCTCACGCCCCTTGTCAGCCACCATGCGGTCGATCACAAAAGTACCCGCGGGATGCTCCTTTCCGGCATCCACATACAGCACATACCGATAGGAAACGATGCGCCGCGTGTAGAGAAAGTAACCCGCCGCAAGCATTAAGCCAAACGCGGCATATCGGAGGATCCCCCCTGCCGGCAGGGAAACCACAATGTTTTTGATGGCCGTAGCAAAAATGATCAGAACCAAAAGCCCTACGACCAGCAAAAGGTCAATGGTTTTAGAGTCCACACTCTGGTTCGTTTCGCGGTGCATAGTCACCCCCCAATTTCGAGCAATATTTTGCCCAATAATTATACATAGTAACACCCGAAAAGTAGGGTGTAAAGTATGCTCATCGTTTTCCTAAAAAGGAATTTTTTCAGTCGGTTTTGCGTGGTTCTCTCGGGTGGACAAGCAGGCCGCAATACGGTAAAATAAACCATACTTTTTTCTTTGGGAAAGCGCCTTGAAGCGTTTTTTCCGGCCACATACTTCATTCATTTTTATAAGGAGACAGGTATGGCTTACAGGATTTTTACCGACGCGACGAGCGACATTACCGTAGAGCTTGCAAAAAACCTTGGCATTACGGTACTTCCCATGGAATTTACGCTCGATGGGCAGATTCACAGACATGTACCGGGCGATCCGGCCTTAAACCTTAAAGCGCTGTTTGACGCAATGCGTGCGGGAAAACAGGCATCCACCTCGCAGATCAACGCGTTTCAGTTCACCGAAGCGTTTGAGCCTGTGCTTGAGGCGGGAGAGGACATCATTCACATCGGCTTTTCTACGGCGCTTTCGGGCTCGACGGCGTCCGGCCAGCTTGCCGTAACGGAGCTTCAAAAGCGCTACCCCGAACGAAAAATCGCCTGCATCGACAGCCGCGCGGCATCGCTTGGTGAAGGGCTTTTGGTATACTATGCCGCACGCCTTCAAAACGAGCTTGATTTTGACGCGATGGTACGCTGGATCGAGGAAAACAAGCAACATTTCTGCCACTGGTTCACGGTGGACGACCTTGTTTACTTAAAGCGCGGCGGACGCGTTTCGGGCGCCACGGCGGCCATCGCCACGGTGCTGCAGATCAAGCCTGTGATGCATGTAAACAACGAAGGCCAGCTCATCGCACTCGACAAGGTATCCGGTCGCAAACGCTCCCTCAAGGCGCTTGTTGACAACATGGAAGCCGCCATCGACCGCGAAAAGGCGGATACCGTTTTCGTCGGCCACTGCGACGCACTTGAGGATGCACAGTTCGTCGCCGACTCTGTAAAGGAGCGCTTCGGCATTGCGGATGTGCGCATCTACGACATCGGCATCACCATTGGCGCGCACTCCGGCCCCGGCACGATTGCCCTGTTCCATTACGGAAAGCAGAAATAAGCGGTTTTTACCTAAAACAGCACAGTCATACAGAGTGGGCGGCCAAAAGGCCGCCCACTTAAGTTTATTCCGGNNGGGCGGCCAAATGGCCGCCCCTTTAAATTTTTCCGGCTTCGGCGGCATGTACGCCGAAACGGATGAAAGCCGCAGGCTTTCTTACCTGCCACGCTTTGCCGCCGGAAATGCAACGCATTTTAGGCAAAACGTGTATTCTCACGGAAGTGCCGCACGGCGCTTCCGTGAATTCTTAGTCGTGCCTCAGCGCCTGAATGGGCTGGAGTTTGGCCGCCTTGTTCGCCGGGTAAAGCCCGAACGCCACGCCGATGAACACCGCAAACCCAAGCGCCAGCGCAATAACGCCAAACGACATCGTGAACGTAACCGTATCCCCCGCCACCGCGTTGACCACCCCGAGGATGAACCACGAAATGAGAAGCCCAATAATGCAGCCCATGAGGCTTAGCATGAGCGCCTCGATTAAAAACTGCATGAGGATGCTCGAACGCGCAGCACCGATGGCCTTTCTTATGCCGATCTCACGCGTGCGCTCCGTGACCGATACGAGCATGATGTTCATAATGCCGATGCCGCCCACAAGAAGCGAAATCGCCGCGATGCCGCCAAGAAGAAGCGACATGGTGTTGGTAACGCTTCCGAGCGCCCCCATGATGGCCGACTGGTTGATGATCAAAAACGCGTCGGAATCGCTACGGAACCGCTGGAGCATGAGCTCATTGAGCTTATTTTCTGCGGCGGTCATATCCTCCGCATCGGCGGAGGATACATAAAAGGTCGTTACGTTTGGCAGCTTTGCCATGCGGCTTGCGACCGTATAAGGGATGTATGCAGTGGCCGCGCCGCCCGTCATCATCGACGACATGGAGCCCGACATGGAGGTGTCCTCCGCAAGCACGCCTACCACTGTGAAGATGCGGCTGTTGATGGTAATGGTTTCGCCCAAAGCGCTTGATTCGCCGAAGAACTCCTCCGCCATGGCATAGTCGATTACCGCCACAAGGGCACTGTTTTTCACATCCGTGGTTTCAATAAAACGGCCGTAGGCCACGTCTACCCCGTAAATGCGCTCGTAGGCGTTTACGGTTCCGGTCGCCTGTACACTTAGCTTTTCCGTGCCCCGCTTTGCCGTGCCGTTTACGTTGGCGATAGGCGCGATTTCCAAAAACTCCTCGTTTTGTGAAAGCGTCTCAAGGTCGTTGAGCGAAAGCGGGTGCCCGCGGTCGTCTTTGACGATCACGGTAAGCTGGTTGGTGCCCAAGTTCTCGATCTCCGAGGTGACCTTTGCGGACGCGCCGTT
>DLFZ01000167.1:0-6034 GCA_002482435.1 Christensenella sp. UBA7707 | reverse complement strand
AAACGCGCGCAGCTTGTTGGAGGATATGGCCGAAAACGCCATTTTTAAGGACTGTAAGATCATACGCCCTCCTCGTACACACGTCCGTCAAGGATGCGCACGGTACGCTTCGCCTGCCGTGCAATGTCGTTGTCGTGCGTGATGATGACGATGGTGTTCCCCTGCTCGTAAAGCGAGGCGAAAAGCTTCATGATATCGGCGCTGGTTTTTGAGTCCAGGTTGCCGGTAGGTTCATCCGCCAAAAGAAGCGAAGGATGGGTTGCAAGCGCGCGGGCAATGGCCACGCGCTGCTGCTGCCCGCCCGAGAGCATGGACGGGTAGACTTCGGCCTTGTCCTTGATGCCGACCTTGTCCAGCAGCCTGAGGCCCATGTTCTTGGCTTCCAGTTCCGGCACTTTCTTGAGCTTCATGGGCGCCATGGTCAGGTTGCCCATGACCGTCTTGTGCGGGAAGAGGTTGAAGGACTGGAAGACCATGCCCACTTCGGNNGCGCGTGAGGAAAGCCCGACCTTTTCAAGCACCTCGTTGACGCGCTCCTTTCGCTCGGAGGCCGAGAGCTTTTGGTAAATGAGCGGAAGCTCCACGTTTTCCTCGGCGGTCATTTTCGGAAGCAGGTTGAAGCCCTGAAAGATGAAGCCGATTTTTTGGTTTCTCACCTTGGCGAGCTGATCTTCCGAATAGCTTTCGATGCGCTGGCCATCAAGCAGGTATTCCCCCTCGTCGGCCACATCGAGGCAGCCGATGATGTTCATNNCTGCCTGAAGGCCCCACCACGCTCACAAACTCACCCGGGGCGATGCGAAGCGACGCCTTGTCGAGCGCGCGCACTTCTTCGCCGCCCACGCTGTAAATTTTCGATATGCTGTGCATGACGATGGTATCCGTCATCCCAAACGCTCCCCAAACATCTTCATCATGTTTTCCATCATGGCGTTCCTATCCTCGTAGGAGATCACGTCACCTTCCGAAAGCCCGCTCAAAATCTCCACGCTGATCCCGTCGGAAAGGCCGGTTGTTACGGTCTTTCGCACACGATCACCGTTCGCCTTGCCGCCCGAGGGGGAAACGTAGGTGAACATGCCCTCCGCATCCTCATCGATGGTGATGAGCGGCACCACAAGCACATCGTCGCGCCGATCGATGGCGATCACGGCCGAGCAGTTCATGCCTGCATTGAGCCTCGCATCAGACTCGAGAGAAAGACGCACGCGGTAGGACGTCACGCCGTTGTAGGCGTCGCCTGAGCCGGCAATGCTCGTTACCGTGGCCGCAAAGGTTTCGTCGGAAAGAGCGTTCACCGCAACAGTGGCCTGCTGGCCGATCTTCAAAAGCGGTACGTCGAGCTCGTCGGCGTCGAACAGCACTTCAAGTTTCGAACTGATGCCTACGTCAAACAGCGTTACATCGCCAGAAGAGGATGCACCAGAAGCGGAAGCCGAGGCGGCCATGGATGCGGATGCTGCGGACGAAGCGCCGCCAAGCGTGTCGCCGTCGTCAAAGTATACCNNCGTGCGAACCACGCAGTTTTCCTCCGCGCGAACGTAAGGGTCGCCAAGGTACGCACGCACTGTTGCAAGCGTCTGCGCGGCGGTTTTACGTGCCTCGTAGGCATCGGAATACTCCTTGGTATAGGGGGCGTCAGTCAGGATAACAAGCACGGTTCCCATGCGCACCCGATCGCCCACGTCCACTTTGATTTCATCCACGGTGCCGCTTTGTGCCACAACCGTGAGCGGGGCGTTTGCAGCAAGCTCCGCCTCGCCTACAAGCGTGCTGTCGCTGTAGATCTTTACCGCATCGCCGTAAGGCGCATCGGCATCGTCCACCGTGACGGCGGCAATACCGCCCGAAACAGACTCAACCGTGCCTTCCACCGTTTCGCCGTTTGATAATGTTACTTCAACCTCGCCGCCTTTTTCGAGCGCGGCGGCAGTTGTAAACTCGGCCCTAAGCTTTCCGTCGGTGGAAAGAAGCATCAACGCCCCGTTTTCAAGAAGCGTTTGATAAACGTCGCCACCTTGCTCGGCATAAATCTTCACCACACGGCCTTCCACAAGAGAAGTCACCCTACTTTGGGTGTTGTTTTTTTGCATGGAGCCAAGCTGCATGTCCAAGGATGCAATCTCGCTCAAAAGCTCCTTCTGACGCGTTTCAAGCGAAGCCGTATCGAGCGCCGCCATCGCTTCGCCCGCAAGCACGCTGTCGCCCGATTGCACAAGCACGTCCGAAAGCTTGAGTCCTGCGGGCAGCGCAACGTTCTTCGTCTGCGCAAACGCAAGAACGCCTGTACCGGTTACACTTGATACCACGCTGCCGCGCGAAACTGTATATGTCGAATATTGAAACAGCTCGTCGGATGCCCTTTTGACCTGCCTTGCAAGCACGACCACCGCCACAAGCACAACGGCAATGATCGCCAGCACATACGGCCATTTTTTCCTCTTTTTTCGCTTCTCCATGTCTGCCTCCAAAACTTGTATCAATTAGGTATTCTACCCCAGCATGTTGAACTTAATATGACATTTTCAAGGAATCCAAGAATCTTTTTGAGGTTTTTCGTCATGGCGGTCTTCCTTGGAAGTGCCCGCGTACAAACCGGCCTCCTTTTGCGACGAACGGGTTGCTTCCAAATCGGTGACATTATATAATGACTTTAGTCATTATATGCAAGTAATCCCTTTTCTTTGCAGAATGAAACTCGAAAGGAGTCTCCATGAAAGTGAATCGCATTTTTGGCTTACTGCTTTGTACAGCGCTGATTTTTGCGCTGTTTCCCCGCGCGGCGCATGCAGCCGTAAGCGTTTCCTATTTGGACGCGGGGGGTATAGAACAATTTGCGGAAGCGGAGGCAGTCACCTCGTCTACTACCGCGCTGTCGGGTTCGGGTGCGACCGGCGGCTGGTATGTGGTGCAAAGTACTGCAAACATCGTTCTCTCCTCGACCGTAACCGTCAGCGGCAACGTGCATCTTATTTTGGAGGATGGCGGCAAGCTTACGATCGCCGGAAACACCAACTGCGCCGGCATCGCCCTCACGGGCACTTCTCTTACGGTTTACGGGCAGGCAAGCGGCACGGGCGAGCTTCACGCCACAGGCGGAAGCGGCGGTGCGGGCATCGGCGGCGCAGGAAGCAATAACTGGTATGATGGCGCGAACGGCGGAACGCTCACCGTCAACGGCGGTACGGTTTACGCAACGGGCATAAGCGGTGGCGCAGGCATCGGTGGCGGAAAGGGATACAGCTCTCCTTTTACTTCAACAGAAGGCGGAAGCGGCGGTACGGTTACCATAAACGCGGGCACGGTTTACGCGGTGGGCGGCGTTGGCGGCGCGGGTATTGGCGGCGGTGCGGGTGGAGAAGCGCAAAGCGGCGATGAAGGCGGCAACGGCGGCACGGTAAATGTTTACGGCGGCACACTTATCGCGCGCGGCACAGGCGGCGGCGCAGGCATCGGCGGCGGCGCGGGCGGCAAAAGCGGAAGCTCAAGCGCCCAAACTGGCGGAAGCGGCGGGAGCGGCGGCACATTTGCCCTGCACAATGGCATTGTTGACACACAAGGAGGCTCCAAGGGCTCAGACAGCGGCGGTGCGGGCATCGGCGGCGGCGCGGGTGGTTTTGGATTATTGGTGCAGGGCAAGGGTGGCGCGGGCGGCACGGGCAGCACCGTTACCATCTACGGCGGCACACTCAAGGCGCAGGGCGGTTATAACAGCGCGGGCATCGGCGGTGGCGGTGGTGGAGGCTCAGGCGGCGGCATGTACGATGGCAACGGCGGCACAGGCGGCACAACTGCCGTTTATGGCGGCACAGTAACTGCCTACGGCAACAATTACGGCGCAGGCATCGGCGGTGGCGGCTGTTGGCCCATGGGAAAAGGCGGTAACGGCGGCACCGTTACCATAGCGGGTGGCAGCGTAAGGGCAATCGGCGGAGATACGTATGTAGCGAGCATCGGCGGCGGACAATGGTCCGATAGCAACGGTTCCCTGAATAATGCGGACAACACAAACGTATTTTTGACCACCGTAACGCTTCAGAATATTACCGAAGAAAGGGCGATCACATCGCTTATAACCGATGCGACCTACGCCTACGGCATCTCAGGCATGCACACCGACGAAAACGGCAAGCTATACCTCTACCTTCCCGAGGGCACGCAAACAACCGGCGCGCAAACCACAGACTGCGCGGTTTCCCCTACATTTACAACTTACACGGGAAGCGTAGCAACCGAGAGCAATCACAGCACAGCGGGTACGCTTTTGTATCAAAGCGCGGTTACCGCACCCGGTATTCTTACTTCAGTCCTTGCAAACGGCACCCTAGGCAGTGCTTATAGCGAAGCCCTTTCGGCGAGCGGAACCGCACCCATAACATGGGAGGTTTTAACCGGCAGCCTGCCTGCGGGTCTTGCGCTGAACCCAAGCACAGGCTTAATTTCCGGTACACCCTCGGAGACGGGAGATTTTGATTTTACAGCAAAAGCGACCAATGAGGCAGGAATTGCTACAAAGGCATTTCGTATCTCCATCCACAGCGGTGCTACGCTTACACCCGCGAACGGCACCTTTGATATTGCCAGCCCTACAGACTTAAATACGACCATTGCTTGGAACGGCACGAGCGCGGTAACGGGCATTACGTTGGATGGCGTTGCGCTTACGCCTACCATGGATTATACGGTATCCGGCAGTACATTAACGATTAATCGCGACTATTTTTTGGGGCTGCACCTTACGGCACTGGACACAGTTAATTTTGAAGTGAACTTTGACGCAGGAAATCCAGCGCAGCTAAGCGTGGCCATCACAAGCAGCTTTGTTCCTTCCGCTGACGCTGACCTATGCACGCTTACCGTTGGCGGCAACGAGGTTGTCGGCTTTGACCCCGCCGTAACCGTGTACAGCGTGCAGCTTCCCTACGGCACAACTCCAAGAAGCGCAGCGGCTCATCTTGGCGCTACGGCTCAAAGTGCAGAGGCATCCGTAAGCATTACGCAGGCCGCAGGCCTCCCCGGCAGTGCCTTTGCCAAGGTTACTGCGCAGGATGGCACCACGATAAAAACCTATACCGTCAACCTTACGCTTGCCCCCGCCGCGCACACTGCTCCATCCATCGTCACGAGCTTTTTGCCCGGCGGCACGGTAAACACGCCTTACAGCCAAGCCCTGTCGGCAAACGGCAGCATTCCGATGCTTTGGGAAATTTCCCATGGCAGACTACCCTTAGGTATCAGCCTGAATGCAAATACCGGCCTTCTTTCCGGAACACCTGCAGCGGCAGGCACCTTTGCTTTTACGGCAAAGGCGACCAACGCGGCGGGAAGCGATTTTCAATTGCTGCAAATCACCGTCGCCTCCGCCGCGCCCGCCCGCCAAACGCTTACCGACAGCGCCACGGGCATTTCGCTTTCGGGCACGATTGGCGCGGGTGCAGCGCTTACCGTTTCAAGCATGAGGCTCGATGAAAGCGTTGCCGCAAACGCGATACGCCTTTGGATGAACGACAATTCCCGCACGCTTTTGTGCAGCATGGACGTTTCGCTTTCGGGCAGCTTCTCGGGGAGCCTTACGCTCAGCATCCCCTTGGGCAGCGCTTACAACGGCCAAGCTGTAACGGTTCTTCACGCAAAGCGCGATGGAACTCTTGAAACCTACTTCGTTACGGTACAAAACGGCTGCGTAACGTTTGCGGTAACAAGCCTTTCGCCCTTTGCAGTATTCCTTGGCGGGGAGAGCACCCCGGGCGTGCCGCTTACGGGCGGCGGCAGCTTTGCATGGTTTTTTGGGTCATTATGCGGCCTGTCCGCCGCTGCGTTTTTAACTGCGCTGAAAGAGCGGAAAAAAGCATGAACGTTCTATCGGAAAATCGGCATCCAGTTTTTTGAAAACGAGGCGCCTTCGGAAAATTCCGAAGGCGCCTCTATCATTCTTATGGTTCGCATACCGGCGTTGTTACATTTCCAACTTCTCAAGTGCCAGCAAAAAGTATGCTGTGGCGAGCACGTCTGCGCAGCCACCGGGGCTCATGTT
>DLFZ01000004.1:17905-35529 GCA_002482435.1 Christensenella sp. UBA7707 | reverse complement strand
GCGCAGCCACCGGGGCTCATGTTCCTCGCGATAAAATCCTCGTCGAGCACGTTTGCGGCCTCAAGGCGTTCCTTCTCAGGCAGGGCGCATACCTCTCTGGCGCGGTGCTGCGCGTACATGAGGCCCGCGTGCCCGCCGCGATGAAGAAGGTTCGTATCCTGAAGCTCGCAGAGCGTATTCAAAAGCGTAAGCACGCCTGCATCGTTTTGAGAAAAGCCCTGTCTCTCATAATAGCGAAGCTGTGAAAGCGCGCGCCTAGCGCTCGGAAAACCCGCCTCTGCCTCACCACGAATGCCCTTCACGCCATAAAGCGCGTAAGCTTGCTCACCATGCGTAGAGGGCCGTCGCGCCGCGCGAGTATACTGCTCCGGCAACCCGCTTTTCGAAAGCTCGGAAGCGTGCGCAAAAAAGTCACCACCCGCTTTGAGCGCCATACCCCTTCCTGCGAGCAAAAGGCCAAACGTATAGATCATGCCCTTGTGCGTATTTACACCGCCTGTGGCGAGCGCCATCTCTTTTTCGGCAAAGAGTCCGCGCCGGCGAAGCCGTGCCATTACTTTGGCGTAAGGCATTGCGGCATCCTCCGCACCTATTTCAAAGCAGGCTTTGAAATAGGGCACCAGCGCGTTCGCGCTTTGTTCGAAGGTCGAAACCGTCATATCGGTATGGGCACCGCAATTTTTGCGGTCCACGAGGCCCGGCTTGGGTGTGGCCCACACCTCGCTCAAAAGCGCACCGCAGGCTGCGTAAGCGTGTGTGCGCGCCGCAAACGCAATCAAAATGTCGTTTGTTTTTTTGACGACCTCACGAAGCCCATGCGCGCGGCTTCGCGCGCATGCCGCAGCGCTGTTTGTGCACAAAAGACATTTGCGCTGCACGCCTCTTGCAAGCTTCTGTCCATCGATCGCAATCACATCCAGATCAAAAAGCCGCCCCACTTCGTCGCGCTCCTCCGCCTCCATGCACAGCCGCTTGAGAAACGCCGCTTCGGCGGAAAACACGAAGTATGCTTCCGGCCCCGTGTGCGCCATGACGATTTGGTGAAAAACCTCCTCCTCCATGCGCTGCACACGACGCACGCCCTCAAAAAACGCAAAATCAACAAGCCCCGTGCGCTTCTCACCGCCGGCGATGTTCATGGTGAGGCATACAAGAGGCTTACCGTATTGGCTTAACAATTCGCGCTGACGCGCTGCGCGCGCTTCCCTCGAGGCGAGCATGTTTTCAAGTGTGACGGACGATGTAGTCATAGGTGACTTGCGGCACGAGCTTTTTTAACGCTTCCAACTGCCCAGCGTGCATAAGGCGGCGCACTTCGCTTGCACTGATGCCGTCCTTTCTCTCAAGTTCAACCACTTCAATGCCAAGGCTCGGCAAAAGCGCTTTCATGCGCATGTTGTACGCGTTGGTAACGGCGCAGTACGGCTCCGTGCCCACAAAGCGCGTTTTTATGTTGAGCGCGGGTGCGACGCGGCCGCCGAACAGCGCAAGGTCAAGGTCTGCCTTAATGTCCGTGGTGCGGTTTTTGTCTTTTAAAAAATACGCAGGGAACGTGGCGGAGGAAATGATATACTTCCCGCCGCGGTGAACGTATACGTTGTTTAAATGCTCCGTGCCGCGCTTTACAAGGTCGTAGCGTACCTCCGCGGGGAACTCGGACTTATCCTCCGACACCACGAACACATGGAGCTCCGAGCAGCGCGAAACCGCCGTTTCTATTAAATAAAGATGTCCGTAGGTGAACGGATTGCAGTTGACGACCACTGCGCCTGTGTTTTCTAGCGGCCCGTGCTCCAGCTCCAAAAGAAAGCGGGGAAGCCCGTCTTTTTTGTTTTCCATCATGAGCGCGTCCTTGGTACGCGCCAGCTCGTAAAACCCGAGCGAGGAAAACATACGGTCGTTTTCGGGCTTGGTAAAAAGGAAAAGATGTGTGTTGCCGCCGCGGTAGGCGTAGCTCACAAGCTCGCTCACCACCGTAGCGCAAGCGCCCTCGCCCAGCGCCGTGTCCGCAACCGCCACATATTTGACCAGCGTTCCGCAAAGCGAGCCCGTTGCCGCGATCCCCCCGTTGCCGTCGCGCAAAACCACAGTATAATCCGGCGCGTCCTCCATGGTAAGGCCGCGCGCATTCAAAAAATTCTTCACTTGAAAGAGGCGCGCCTCCGAAAGGGGCGCGCCCGTTTCCATATTATACATGCTTTACCTTTTTGATCAGGTCGATCACCGTATTGTCGCGGAACATCACAACGCCTACAATCTGCTCGTCGTACTCGATGGGGTCTGGCATGCCCACGATGCGCTCGCCGCGCTCCCTGAGCTGCTCGATGGTGAAAATGGGCATACCCGCCGCACGGAGCTTTTCGGCGATCTCCGGGCGCCTAGGGTTGACCGCTACGCCCTGGTCGGTAACGAGTACGTCCACCGTGTCGCCCGGGGTGACGATGGTGTTCACCCGCCGCACAATGGAAGGAATGCGTCCGCGCGTGAGCGGCGCTACGACGATGGAAAAACTTGCGCCCGCTGCCGTATCCGGATGCCCGCCGATGGCGCCGCGAATCACACCGTCGCTGCCGGTGAGCACGTTCACGTTGAAGTCCGTATCCACCTCGAGCGCGGAAAGCACCACGAAGTCGAGCTGATCCACGGCCGCGCCGCGGTTTAAGTAACTCGCGTAGTATGACGCGTCGATCTGCTGGTGGAAACGGTTGTTTTTGAGGGAATTCGCCGCAATCAGGTCAAACGACTGCACATCGAGGATTTTTTGCACAAGCCCTTCCTCGTGCATTTCCACGATCTGCCCGGTGATGCCGCCGAGTGCAAAGCGCGCCTTGATACCGTTTTTGAGCATTTTCTCGCGCAAAAAGCGAGCGGTGGCGAGGCTTGCGCCGCCGCTTCCCATCTGCATGGAAAAACCGTCGTAAAAATAGCCGCTCGCCTCGATGATGTCCGCGGCGGTCTTGGCGATCAAAAGCTCTTTGGGGTTTTTGGTAAAGCGCGTCGCGCCGCTCATGATGCCCTTGGGGTCGCCCACAGAATCCACCTTAACGATATAATCCACGTTGGATTCGGGGATGCCGAAAGGCGCATTGGGGAACGGCACGAGGTGATCGGTGATGATCACGCACTTGTCGGCATGAAGCGCGTCGAGCTTGGCGTAGCCGAGACTGCCGCAGCAGGAAACGTTTTCCTCATCGCGGTTGTAGCCGTTGGCATTGCCGTAAGGGTCGCACGAGGGCGCGCCCAAAAAAGCCACGTCGATGTGCAGCGCGCCGGATTCAATGGCAGCCGCACGTCCGCCGTGAGAGCGGAAAATAACAGGAAAGTCCATCAAACCGCGCGAAATCTCTTCCGCGAGTTTACCGCGAAGGCCGCTTGTTTCGATGTGTGTGATCACACCGTTTTTGATGTGCTCAATAAGCGGAGCATGGATATCGGTAAGGGAGCTTGCGGCAAGCGTCAGGTTTTTAAAGCCCATGTTCGCAAGCACATCCATCACCATGTTCACAATATAGTCGCCGTTTCTGAAGTGGTGGTGGAAGGAAACGGTCATGCCGTTTTTCAAGCCTGTGAGGCGCACAGCCTCCTCAACGCTTGGTACGACCTTGTTCTTTTCGTACATACGCTCGCGGAAGGTTTCCTTGTGCTTTTGCGCCGCGCCCGTAAATTCGCCGTTGAGAGCGGGAATTTCGTTATAATGCGGAATTTTCTGAAGATCCATGTTATACCTCCTCCACCGGGACGAAACTGCCCGCCGCAGCAAGCTCAATCATGTGCTGCGCACGAAGCGCCACGGGCCTGTCGATCATTTTGCCGTTGAGGCTTGCTACGCCGCTGCCGCGCTTTTTGGCTTCCTCAAGCGCCTGTACGATGGCCTGCGCCTTTTCAAGGTCTTTCTCCGAGGGCATGAATACCTCGTGAAGCGGCGGGATCTGGCGCGGGTTGATCACGCTCTTGCCGTCAAACCCGAGCTTTTTGATGAGCGTTGCCTCCGCAATAAAGCCTTCCTCGTTGTTCACGTCGGAATACACGGTATCGATGGCGTCGATGCCGGCGGCGCGCGCGGCGTTTAAGATCATACAGCGGGCAAAGAAAAGCTCCGTGCCGTCGCTTCTGGTGGTTTTCAAATCGGTCACATAGTCCTCCGCGCCGAGTGCGACCGCCACGAGGCGCTTTGAGGCTGTGGCAATGGAGTATGCGTTGAGCACGCCAAGTGCACTCTCGATGGCCGCCACCATTTTGGTGCTTCCCACCTCGATACCAGCCTCGCGCTCGATGCGTTCGATTTCGCGTTCGCAGTCAATGATGTCCTGCGCGGTTTCGGTTTTGGGCAGGCGGATGGCATTGGGCTTCGCGCGAACGATGGCCTCAAGGTCCATCACGCCAAGACCGCTTGAAAGGTCGTTGATGCGTACGATCAGCTCTTTTTTGCCGTAGCGCAGCGACATGAGCGCGTTATAAACAAGGAAGCGCGCCGCGTCTTTTTCGTTGACGGAAACGGAATCCTCCAGATCGAACATGATGCTGTCCGAACCGTAGATGTGCGCGTCGCGCACCATGCCCGGATTGTTGCCGGGTACAAACAGCATGCTTCGCCTCAACTGCTTCATTGCTTTGTCCCCCATGTGTATTCGGCGGATTTCGCCGCACGCAAAGCCGCGGCGGATACGCGCGCACGAACGGTGCAGTCCAAAGCGCCTTTATCCACGGCCGTTACAGCCGCGGCGGTTACGCCAAGCTCTTTGAGCGTTTCGCGGATAACGTGCTCAATCTGCCTGCCGAATTGCTGCATAACGCTGCTTGAAAGCGTCAGTTCCACGCCCTCCTCGGCGCGCGGTTCGACCGTCACGATGATGTCGCTCGACTCCATCGTGCCGGCAACGCCGGTTGTGATGATTCGCATGTTCCTGCCTCCGATGTTTTGATGAAGAATTGCTTCCAACATAGTCAAAAGAGTTGTACCCGCCTATTACTTTACTATCGTTCCAACGCGTTTACAAGAGGACGGAAAAGATATACATGTATACCGCAAACAGTGCCGATTTGCCAAAACGTGCTATGCTTGTGCATTGCGCTTTTGGCGCATTTTTCTTATACTGAAAAAAGCAGGGGCATAATTTTTATTTTTGCTTCCGCCCGCCGGGAGGTTGCTTTATGGGGAAGGAAAACGCGTTGCGCTTAAGCGCATCGGACGTAATCTTACAAACAGCTGCAACGCTTTTTACGCAAAAAGGCGTGCATGGCACAAGCCTTAATGACATTGCGGATGCCGCCAACATGAGCAAGGGCACGCTCTATTACCACTACCCCTCTAAGGAGCAGCTTGTAAACGACATCGCAGATGGGCACATCGTCCGCGCGACTGACGCTGTGTTTTTGTGGATGGGCAGCATCAACCGCGAAATGCCGCTTCGCGAAGCGGTTTTCACGCTTCTTGAAACCCTCTCTTCTGACGCGGCACAGCCACTTTTGCATGTGGTGCTTTGTGCCGAGGCCGCAACCGGCAACGAGCCGCTTGAAAGCAAGCTTTCCGAAGCCTACCGCGCGTGGACCGTGATGCTCGAACTTGGGCTTTTGCGCGCCAACGTAAAGGACACACAGATAGTTTTAAACCGTGCGCGCTTGTTTTTTCCAATGCTCGACGGGTATCGCTTACAAAACAACGGGCGCCTGTGCGGTGCACAGTTGGAGATGCTTGCGGATTTTTTGGCGGAGGAATGAGCGCTTTAAGACGGACAGTTCACAGCAAGCAATTGGTTTGCTTAAAATAAAAAACCGGCGCAAGCCGGTTTTGTTTATGCAAGATGCAACCTATTTTGGTTTTCCAGAAGGAATCGACAGGTGAACCACGCGTTTTCTGCCCGCTCCCGCTCACCCACATCAAGGAAATACGCGCAAAACAGCAGCTCTATGCACATCATCACGCATCCAAACCCGCGCTTTTCAGCCTCGGTAAGTTTTGTTGCCCGCTCGTACCCGCGCGCGATATGCTCCACCATTAAAAACCAATGCTCTGCCTCAGGCGAATTCTCTTTGCCCACAAGCAGTCCGGCGCAAAAATACGCAAGGTCAAACACGCGCACGTTCCTGTGGCTCAGATCGAAATCAAGGTAACCGGAAAACGCACAGTCAGAAAACAAAAGGTTCCCAAAATGCACGTCACGGTGAATCGGCTGGCGCGGGAGCGCATCGTTGATTTCGCGCAGGCGGGCAACAATGCCTTCATATATTTCGGGCGTAAAAAATGGCCAGCCGCTTTTTTCAAGCGCCGCTGCCATCCAGCCGTCCGCCTCGCCAAGCAGGTTTCCCTCCCGTAGGGAAGCGCCGTTGTACTTTTGAAGCGCGCGGTGCAGCAGGGCAAGCGCCTCCCCCGCGTTTTCAAAGAGCCTGTTTTCGCAGGCATACGGCTCTCGCACAACTTCNNCAGCTTTTTCAGCAAAACGTAGCGCGCACCCGCTTCTTCAAAGAAAAGTTTGCCGTCATCAAGCCGCACGGGAACCTGAACGGGCAGGCCTTCGCCCGCGAGAAATAGAATACAATCGAGATTCCTGTTGAGCCGGTTGTAATCTTCATACCGTTTCAGGATGTATTCGCCGCCTATCTCCCACACGTTATTTTGAAGCAAAACGGCTTCTCCTGAAAGGTTGAAGCGGCGCATCACAGGTGCGATATCCATAGTTTCCCCCTTCTTCACACTGCACATAAAAGCACAACGTTCTTGGTACTACATCTCGATTAAGACTCTTCATTCCCCTGCTTCGCTGCGGGTACGATGAACCGATAAAGCTCCTTCAAGGAAAGCAGCCCTTCGCGTACCTCAGCCAAAAGCTCAGGCTGAAACGTACGCTTTACCTCGGTGCTGAAAAAGCAAAAGCTTATGTTTTTCATGTTGAGGTAGGGTTTAAGCGCAGCATCCGCCTCGGGGAAGCGGTCGCGCTTAAGGAATTCGCCCTCTACGGTGAACCCACGTTTCTTTGCCTCTGCCACAAGCGCAAGAAAGCGCGCAGGGTTTGCGAGCATGCGTTCGCGAAGCCCTTTCATAAATGCGGGATCGGGGCTGTACATACCCATGCCGTAGCCATAGCCCTTGGGTTCAATTTCGGCATACATGGAAAACGTATCGCCGATGCGCGTTTCTGGGTGCTTAAAGCTTAGCCACGCGTGGTCGCGGTAAAGCGACTTGTTTTTAGAAAAGCGCGTATCGCGGTAAATGCGCGAGATGATGCTTGTGAGGCGCGTGTTGAAATTGGGATCGATGGTGAGCATGTCGGGCAAAAGCCCAAGCGCAAGCTCTTTAAGCGGCCCGTAAACCTCGCGGTTGTAGCGCGCGCGGTTTTGCTCCATAAAAAGCTTGGAGTTGTGAAATGTTACCTCCATAAAAAACAAAAAGGTGTCCTGCGTAAAACCCTGAAATGCCATAAGTTTCTCCTTTTTATTCCTGCGGCTCCATGTACGGGGTTTCCTTTTCCCCGCGCCGCTTCCAAATCATTTTTAGATCAAGCTGCGACAGCGTAAGCGCCGCAACCACCAGCACAAGCCCCATTATCATGCGGCCGGACATCGCCTCGTGGAGGAAGACCGCGCCGAGAATCGCGCCAATCGGCGACTCCGTGCTCATAAAAAGCGAGGCGTATTCGGGCGAGCCGTACCGGATGCCCACGTTTTGCAGCGTAAGCGCCACAAGCGTTGCAAGCACGCCCAAATACAAAAGCGCGGAGAACGAGGTTGGCGAAACAACAACGGGCTGCGGCTCGAAAACGAGCGTTGCTGCCCACGAAAAAAGCGCCGCAAAGAAAAACTGCACGCAGGTGAGAAGCATTACTTCGTGCCGCTCAAGGTACAAATCCACGAGCGCGATGTGGAGCGCGTACAAAATGCCGCTCAAAAGCGTGAGCGCGTCGCCCAAATTGGCCGCACCGCCATCGAAGGTAATCAGGCCAATGCCCAAAAGGCATGCAAACGCCGCCACAACCACCTTAAGCGACGGCCTTTTCTTTTTGATCGCCCACACCACAAACGGCACGAGCACAATGTAGCTTGCCGTAATGAGCGCATTTTTGCCCGCCGTGGTAATGGAAAGCCCGTATGTTTGCACAGCAAACGCCGCGTATTGCAAAAACCCCAAAGCGGCACCGCCCAAAAGAAGACGCGCATTGAGCCCCGCACGGTTCTTTTTGAGAAAAAACGTATAGCTTAGCCCGAGCGCGCCAATGCTGAAGCGCACCGCGAGCAGAAAGTTGACCGGCATTGTGTCAAGCGCGTTTTTGGTTACCACAAACCCGCCGCCCCAAATAACGCCCGCGACAAGCAGCAGCAAGTTGGCAAAAAGCCTTTTTTTCCTCATATCCATCGTCATTTCCCTATTGTAGCCCAAAAAGCGCGCGCGGGCAAAGGGGTTTTGCAACGCGTGTTCCGCGCGTCAAAAAAGTGGCTTGCAGCCACTTTTTTGAGGTTTGCAGGGATCGCCTGCACGTTCCGTACGGTCGGCGATTCCTAAACTGAATAAGGCGCGCGGCAATGCCGCGCGCCTTATTCAAAACATCAAGCGGAAACTTTTCTTTACTTCGCCTTTTCAGCCTTGTACTTTTTGATGGCCTCCGTCAGCTTGGGCAAAATGGTGTTCACATCGCCCACTATACCGAGATCCGCCGCTTCAAACACAGGGGCGGTGGCGTTTTTATTGATGGCCACGACATACTCGGAACCCTCCATGCCCGCAAGGTGCTGAATGGCACCCGAAATGGCGCATGCCACATACAGCTTCGGACGCACGGTTTTGCCTGTTTGCCCCACCTGCCTGTCGCGCTCCACCCATCCCGCGTCCACGCACGCGCGCGAGGAGGAAACCTCGCCGCCCAAGGCATCCGCAAGGTTTCGAAGCATCGCAAATTTTTCCGGTGCGCCCACGCCGCGACCGCCCGAAACGAGGATTTTAGCCTCGGTGATATCCGCGCAATGCTTGCTGCCCTTTACAACCTCAAGCACCTTCACGTTCATATCGGCATCCGTAAGTTTTGCGTCAAACTCGGTGATGGTTCCTTTGCGCGCGTCGTCGCGCGAAAGCGCCTTCATCACGCCCGGGCGCACGGTCGCCATTTGTGGCCTGTGCTCAGCGCATACGATGGTGGCCATAATGTTACCACCAAATGCGGGGCGCGTCATAAGAAGAAGGTTTGTACCCTCCTCAATGGCAAGCCCCGTGCAGTCGGCCGTAAGGCCGGTATGCACGCGCGCGGATACGCGCGGCGCAAGGTCGCGGCCGATGCTCGTTGCGCCAAAGAGCATAACCTCAGGCTCATACGCCTTTACGATGGCCGATACTGCCTTGGCGTAGGGCTCGGTAACATACTCCTTAAGAAGCGGATGGTCCACCACGATCACCTCGGATGCGCCGTAGGCGATCAGGTCCTTGGCCGCTTCCTTCACGTTTTCTCCAAGAAGCACCGCAACCACTTGCTGGTTTAGCGAAGCGGCCAGCTCCGAGGCCTTACCAAGAAGCTCTATTCCAACCTTTTGCAGAGTTCCGTCCCTCTGCTCGGCAAATACAAATACGTTCTTGCTCATGCTGCACCGCCTTAAATCATAAACTTTTCGGCCAGACGGCTGACGATGAGGCGCACGGCCTCCTCGTCGCTGCCCTCGAACTTCTCGCCCGCGCCCTTTGGCTGCTTGGTGAAGCTCGCCTTCACGCGCGTGGGGGAACCCGCAAGGCCGATGTTCGCTTTGTCAAGATACCCTTCAAGATCGGCAAAGGTTATGCGCACGACCTCTTTTTTGTACGCGTCAAACACGCCGGAAACGCTCATATAGCGCGGCACCGCAAGCTCGCTGAGCGCCGTAATGACGCACGGGAGCTTTACCTCAATGATGTGGAAGCGGTCTTCAAACTGCCTGCGCAAAACAATGCTGTCATTCGTGACGGACTCCACGCTTTCTACATAGCTGACCTGCGGCAACCCCAGGTGCTCCGCGATTTGCGGGCCGACCTGCGCGGTGTCGCCGTCGATTGCCTGACGGCCTGCGACAATCAGGTCAAAGCCGATCTTTTTGAGCGCCGCCGCGATGGTGGATGAGGTCGCCCAAGTATCCGCGCCGCCAAACGCGCGGTCGGTGATGAGCACGGCTTCGTCCGCGCCCATGGCGAGCGCCTCGCGAAGCGCCACCTCCGCCTGCGGCGGCCCCATGGAAACGACCGTTACGGTGCCGCCCACGCTTTCGCGGATGCGAAGCGCCGCTTCAAGCCCCGCCTTGTCGTCGGGGTTGATGATGCTCGGAAGCCCCTCGCGCACGAGGTTGTTGGTTACGGGGTCAAGCTTGACCTCGGTGGTATCGGGAACCTGTTTCATGCAAACGATGATTTTCATACAGCACCTCTTAATTCACGTTCAGCGCCGCGGCAATCACCATGCGCTGCACTTCGTTGGTACCCTCGTAGATTTCGGTAATCTTCGCATCGCGCATCATGCGCTCCACGGGGTACTCGCGCGTATAGCCGTAGCCGCCAAACAGCTGCACGGCCTGCCGCGTCACCTCACTTGCCGCTTGCGCGGCAAAAAGCTTGGCCATTGCGGCATCCTTGGAATACTTTTCGCCGCTTTGCTTTTTCATGGCGGCGCTGTAAACAAGAAGCCTCGCCGCTTCCATGCGGGTGTGCATCTCGGCGAGCTGGAACTGGGTGTTTTGGAACTGCGCGATGCGCTTTCCAAATTGCTTGCGCTCTTTCACATACTTGATGGTTTCATCCACCGCGCCTTCGCCAATGCCCAACGCCTGTGCCGCAATGCCGATGCGGCCGCCGTCGAGCGTGCCCATGGCGATGGAAAAGCCCTTGCCCTCTTTGCCCAGCATGTTTTCTTTGGGCACGATGCAGTTGTTGAAGATAAGCTCACAGGTGGACGAGCCGCGGATGCCCATTTTGCGCTCCTTTTTGCCCACCGAGAAACCCTCGAACGTTTTTTCCACGATGAACGCGGAAATGCCCTTGGTGCCCTTTGTTTTATCCGTCATCGCGAGGATGATGTATACATCCGCGTAACCAGCGTTTGTGATGAATATCTTCGAGCCGTTGAGCACATAGTGGTCGCCTTTAACATCGGCTCTGGTCTGCTGGCCGGAAGCATCGGTTCCCGCGTTGGGCTCGGTGAGGCCGAACGCCCCAAGCCATTCGCCCGCGCAAAGCTTGGGCAAATATTTGCGCTTTTGCTCTTCGGTGCCGTATTCGTAAATGGGTGCGCAGCAAAGCGACGTATGCGCCGAAACGATAACGCCCGTGGTGCCGCAAACCTTGGAAAGCTCCTCAACAGCCATCGTATAGGCGAGCGCGTCGCCGCCCGCACCGCCGTATTGCTTGGGGAAGGGTATGCCCAAAAAGCCGTAGCGCGCAAGCTTCTTTACCGTCTCCACCGGAAAGCGCTCCTCCTCGTCGACTTCCTCGGCGAGTGGCTTCACTTCGTTTTCGGCGAATTTCCGGTACATTTCCCGGAGCAGTAAGTGCTCCTTTGGCAGCGTGAAATCCATGATTCTCCTCCATCAGCGTGTTGCGTATTTAGGGTTTGTTTGCGAATTTATTGTTAATTTATTAACAATCTTGGGTTTAGGAGAACCCCGAGCCGCGTTTTTCACGGGCAGGGGGCTAATTAGAGGGCGCCTCGCGCGCTTCCGGGCATAAAAATGCCGCTCTTCGGAGCGGCATTTTGAGTAAAGAAAACCTTGTTTGCTCCGGTTTCGCGGTGCGCGCTATTTTATAAGTTTGCGCTGCACCATTTCCTGTATGGCGAAGGAGGCAACGTCCTCCGCGTATTTTTGCGGACCGAAGCCCGCATCGTAGCCGAGTTCCTTGGCAAGCTCGTGCGTTACGCGCGCGCCGCCGCAGCAGAGAATAAAACGTTCCCTCAGGCCTTCCGCCTCCAAAAGCTCCACAAGCTCGGTGAGGTTTTGAATGTGAACGTCTTTTTGGGTAACGGTCTGGGATACGAGCAGCACGTCTGCGTTGAGCTCGACGGCCTTTTTTACAAAGTCCTCGTTTTCCACCTGCGCACCCAGATTATACGCGTCGATCATTTCGTAGCGCTCAAGGCCGTAGTGGCCTGCAAAGCCCTTTCGGTTCATGATCGCGTCAATACCTACGGTATGCGCGTCGGTGCCGGTGGATGCGCCCACCATAACGACCTTGCGGCCAATGTGCTCGCGGATATAGCGGTTGCACGCCTCCATATCCATAACATCCGTTTCTACCGCCTGCACGCGAATGGAGGTATAATCCACACTGTGCGCGCATGCGCCGTACACGACGTAAAAAGTATATTCGCTGTCGAGCGGCTCCCGATGGGAAACAGAGGGTTCTTCAATGCCCATGGCACGAGCGAGCTGGCGTGCGGCTTCTTCACCGCGGTCGTCATTTTTTACGGGAAGGGTGAAACTAAGTTGCACCTTTCCATCGTTCATAGTATCACCATACGCGCGCAAGCGCGTTAAGTCAAGGCTTTTGTCAAAATTTTTGTTGGAAGTGTTGTAAAGACCGCTGCTCATGCCTCTTCCTCCCTGCGCATCAACTCTATGAAGGGGTTAAAATACACGGCATCCTTTTGCACCACGCCCGTAAGACCCTTACCGGCCGTGCGCCCGCGCTTGATGTCCGCAAAAATGCCGCGCTCAAGCGTGCCGAAAAGCCCGATCTGCTCAATTTCCTTCAGAAGCGCCGCCGCTTTTACAAGCACCTCATTGGCGCGCTCGGCGATGATGCCACCTTCTTTGAACGTAATCTCACCA
Source organism: Christensenella sp. UBA7707 (assembly GCA_002482435.1). Classification (GTDB taxonomy): domain Bacteria; phylum Bacillota; class Clostridia; order Christensenellales; family CAG-138; genus UBA7707. Next base: position 22,764 of record DLFZ01000004.1, on the reverse strand, counting down.
CCCAGATCCTTCATGGTGCGGAAGATGTAGCGCGCGTTTTCAATGGCAAGCGCACGGTCGCTCATGAGCGGGGTATGGATGGCCTCCGTCATCATGCCAAGAAGGTGGATTTTCTGACCAGTGACAATGGTGACCATGTTGAAAAGCGCGTCCTGCACATGCCCGCGGAAGATGTTGCCTGTCATAAACTTGGTGGGCGGCATGTACTTCAAGGGGGCGTTGGGGAAGATTTCCCGCGCCATCTGCGCCTGCGCAAGCTCATAAAGGAAGCCGTTTTCAACGTCAGGGCTTATTTCAAACGCGTGCCCAAGGCCCATTTGTTCCTCGGGAAGCCCAGCGCAAACTGCAAACTGCTCGTTCAAAAACTGCGAGGCGAGCACCGTATGTGCCTCCTCTACAGCATCCGCGGTGGTGAGGTAATTGTCCTCGCCGGTGTTGATGATAACGCCCGCAAACGCGTTGATGACGCGTGAAAAGTACTGATCCACGATGGTACGCTGCATGTTGATGTCGCGGAAAAGAATGCCGTAAAGCGCGTCGTTGAGCATGACGTCAAGCCGCTCCAATGCGCCCATCGCGGCAATTTCCGGCATACACAGGCCTGAACAGTAGTTGCATAAGCGGATGTAGCGGCCTTCCTGTTCGCCCACTTCGTCAAGCGCCTTTCGCATGAGGCGGAAGTTTTCTTGCGTAGCGTAGGTGCCGCCGAAGCCCTCCGTGGTCGCGCCGTAAGGCACATAGTCAAGAAGGCTCTGGCCGGTGGTGCGAATTACGGCGATCACATCCGCGCCCTGCTTGGCAGCGGCCTTGGCCTGTACGATGTCCTCATGGATGTTGCCCGTGGCCACGATTACATAAAGGTACGGGCCTTCCTTATCCGGATGCTGTTCAAAAAACGCGTTTCGCTGCGCGACGTTTGTGCGGATGCGCTCCACGCTTTTTACGGCATATGGCATGATGGCGGCGCGAATTTCCGCTTGGGTATGCGGCTTAAGCTTTGTTAAATCAAGCGTCCCTTCCGCCACAGCCTCGGCTGCGGCCTGCGGTGTAAGCCCTGCTTCCGCAGCGGCGTTTCCGAGAAAGTATGCAGCGCCCGAGGACAGTACGCCTTTTTCGCGCAGGTGCTCCACCACCACGTTTGGAAGCGGCACCTCATCGGCATTCACGCCGTCCACGCCCAACAGCCGGCAAACAGCGCGTTCCACCGCCACGGTGGTATTCAAGTCGATGAACCGCTGCGTATCGAGTGCAACGCGGCGTGCGCTTGCCCGCGCGCTTTTCACGAGCGATTCGTTCAAGCTGAGCTTGCTCTGCATAATTCCTCCAATTCTTTCAAAATCCGCGCGACGCGGTTTTGAAAATTATTTACTTACTTTTTGTCCTGTTTTCCTGTTTTTGCCGAAAAGCTACGTGTGACAAACTTGTCATATGGTTTGTTCGTTTCCCTTTTTTCGGCAAAACTCGGCAAGCCCTTTACGAAACTAGGTACCTTGCCTCCGCCATCCCCAACGAATGGTTTTGAAGGATTGAGTACCTTGAAAAAGTGCCTTACGGCACTTTTTCAAACATGCGGTCATTCGTGGTGGGTTCTTTTGCTGCGCTCGAGGTCTTTTGGTTCCATGGAGAGCGTTTGCCCTTCGAGAAGCCCCGCTACACCCACGAGCTTCTTTGGCCGCTCGCCGCGGCAGACCTCGCAGTTGCAGGTTTCCTCATAGTGCTCCGGCTCGGTGTAGGTGGTGATGACGCCTTCAAAATTGCGCAGAACCACCTTGTGCGGCGCTTGGCTGATGATGTAATTGGGCATAACGGGCGTTTTGCCACCGCCGCCGGGTGCATCCACCACAAAGGTAGGCACGGCGAAGCCGGAGGTATGCCCGCGAAGCGACTCAATGATCTCGATGCCCTTGGAAACCGGCGTGCGGAAATGCGAAAGGCCCAAGGAAAGGTCGCACTGGTAGATGTAATACGGGCGCACGCGGATTTTGACAAGCTCGTGCACAAGTTTTTTCATCACATGCACGCAGTCGTTCACGCCGGCGAGAAGCACGCTCTGGTTGCCCAGAGGAATGCCCGCGTCTGCAAGGCGCGCGCACGCCGCGGCGGATTCCGGCGTGATCTCGTTGGGGTGGTTGAAATGCGTATTGAGCCAAACGGGATGGTACTTTTTGAGCATATCGCAAAGCGCGGTCGTGATGCGCTGGGGCATCACCACCGGCGTGCGCGAGCCGATGCGGATGATTTCCACATGCTCAATGGCGCGAAGGCTCGAAATGATGTATTCCAGCATCTCGTCGGATTGAATGAGCGCGTCGCCGCCGCTCAAAAGCACGTCGCGCACGGTGGGTGTGTTGCGCACATATTCGATGCACTTATCCACCTGCGAGCGCGGCACAGCGCTGTCCTTCTGCCCGGCAAAGCGCCTGCGCGTACAATGGCGGCAATACATGGCGCATTGGTCGGTGATGAGCATCAGTACGCGGTCTGGGTAGCGGTGTGTAAGCCCCGGCACGGGGGAATCCGTATCCTCATGCAGCGGATCCCTTAGGTCGGCCGCGGCATTATGAAGCTCGCTCGCCGTGGGGATCGCCTGCTTGCGCACGGGGTCGTGCGGGTCGTTTGGGTCGATGAGCGAAAGGTAATACGGCGTAATCGCCATACGAAGCGCACCCAGGCACTCGCGCACGCCGTTTTCCTCTTCGGGCGTGAGTGCAATGTATTTTTTCAGCTCATCGAGCGTTTCGATGCGGTTTTTGACCTGCCATTTCCAGTCGTTCCACTGTTCGTCGGGAACCTCGGAAAACAGCGCGCGTCCATTGAATTGTTTCATGCGTTCCGCTCCTTGCATAGTTTCATGTTTGAGGAAAGGCCAAATGCTCTTTACCCCCGAGCGCGCCGCCTCCAGCAAGGGCGGCGCGCTTGTTTACGCCCGTTTTATGCGCCGCAGGAATAAGGAGAAGACCTGCGGCGCAGCTTAGCGGTGCGGCTTTTAGCAATAGATGGAGTTGAAGAGTTCGCGGATCTTCGCGTTCTCGCGCAGCACGTTGAGCGTGATCTCGGCATGATCCTTGGAGTAGCCGTTGCCGACGATCATGTTCACGTCCTTGCCAATGCCCTCGGCACCCAGCGCCGCGCGGGTAAAGCTTGTCGCCATGGAGAAGAAGTACACGATGCCCTCGTCGCGTACGGGCAATATGGCGCTCATCTCGCAAGCTTCGATGTTGACGCAGCTGATGGAAACGTCATACTCTTTGCCGCCGTTTGCCTTGAGCGCCTTTTCGAGCACGTCTACGGGCTCCGTTGCGGAAGCGACGACAACCTCATGGCACACGCCGAGATCCATGAGCTTCTGCACCTGGCTCTCGCGGCGCACAACGCCGACCACGCGGCCGTTTTCGCCAACGCGCTTCATTGCTTCGTAGCAGCAAAGCACGCCGCTCTTGCCGTTTGCGCCGATGACGAGCACGCTGTCGCCGGGCTTGGGAAGCTTGCGGGCCTGTGCGGGAGCGCCGGCCACGTCGAGCGCGGCAAGGGCGAGGGCTTCGCTCATATCGTCGGGCAGCTTGGCATAAATGCCGCTTTCAAACAAAACAGCCTTTGCTTCCACGTCCACGCGGTCGATGTCCATGTGGATGGCCTTGATCTTTTCGATTTTGAGCGGGGTCAACGAAAGCGAAACGAGCGAGGCGATTTTGTCGCCAACCTTCAGGTCGCGATCCTTCAGGTCTTCGCCGATGTAGGCAACTTTGCCGATGAACATGCCGCCCGAGCCGGTGACGGGGTTTTGCTGCTTGCCGCGCTCGGAAACGATGCCCATGATCATTTCCTTGATCTTCTCTTCATCGTGGTTGCAGGCTTCCTTGATCTGCGTGAAGGAGGCCGAGTCGATGTTGAGGGAGATGACGTCGCAGATGATCTCGTTGGAATAAAGCTTGGTCATGTCGTTGTCGATCTTCCACGCGGCCTGCGTCAAAACGCCTGCCGGTTCGATCACGCGGTGAATGCCGTATTTGTTGCCCTTCATTGCCATTTGAAACTATCCTCCATGCTTTTTAAAATTAAGATTTTATTTAGAAACCGATGTTAACGCTTTGGGATGGAGAGGATGGCGCGTGCCTCATCCGGCGTGGCAACGGCCCGGCCAAGCTCTTTTGCAAGCCTTACCACCTTTTCCACAAGCTCGCCGTTGCTCTTTGCGAGCACGCCTTTTTCGAGGTACACATTGTCCTCAAAGCCGATGCGAACATTGCCGCCCATAATGATCGTAAGCGCTGCTGTAGGGAACGCGTAGCGCCCTACCCCGGCGGCCGTCCACGTTGCCCCCACGGGAATGCTTTCCTTCATAAAAACGAGGTCGCGCGGCTCACCGGAGATGCCGCCGTTTACGCCAAGCACGAAGTCAAAGTGCATGGGCGTTTTGATAAAGCCCTTCTTGTGGAGCCTTAACGCCATGTCGATCATGCCCTTATCAAACACCTCAAGCTCGGGTTTGATGCCGCGTTCGTTCATTTTGTTGGCAAAGTCGATGATCATGTTCTCGGTGTTCACAAAAATATCGTCGCCGCCAAAGTTGCAGGTGCCGCAGTCGAGCGTGGCCATTTCGGGGTTGAGGGTGATGGGCTGCAGGCGCTCGTCATTGGTCATGCCCACCGCTCCGCCCGTGGAGGGTTGAATGATCACATCGGGACATTTTTCATAGATCGCATCCATACACGCCTTGAAGCGCGCGGCGCTTTGCGTGGGGGTCCCATCGTCCTCGCGCACATGCAGGTGGATGATGGATGCGCCCGCTTGATAGGCGGCATACGCCTCGTCGGCAATTTCCTTCACCGTGTAAGGAACGGCGGGATTGTGCGCCTTTG
>DLFZ01000004.1:15772-17889 GCA_002482435.1 Christensenella sp. UBA7707 | reverse complement strand
CACGCGGTGATGATGAGCTTTTCCATGCGAAGCCTCCTTTAAGCGTTCTTTCTCTGCTTATCCTTGGGTACCACGCAGGTACCGCTGGCGCGGCATACGACGACAGGCGTTTCCAGTACGTCGCATGCGGACTCGTTGATATCAGGCCGCGGGGCGATCACCTTTTTCGCCTCAAACACCATTTTTCGCGACGTATTGCCAACCGTTACGATCTCGCCCGTGGCCTCGATGAAGTCGCCCGCGTATACAGGGGCAAGAAACTCCACCATGTCGTAGGCCTTAAAAAGGCCTTCGTCGCCGTCGTGCAAAATAAGAAGCTCGGTTGCCACGTCGCCGAACAGCGCAAGCATGCGCGCGCCGTCCACCAGATTTCCGCCGTAGTGCGCATCATGCGCACTCATACGAAGCCTTATGGTCGATTTCATAAAAACCTCCGAAGGTATGAATATAGTGTGTGCGGTTTTACTTGCTTTGGTAGGGGAGCTCGCGCACTTGGCTGCAACCCGCGAAAAAAGAAAGAGGCGCGCTGCAACCCGCGAAAAAGAAAGCGGGTTAATAGCGCACCATCTATAAAAACGAACAAAAAAAGCTATTGATAAGAGAAAGCTCTCATCAATAGCGCATCATCCGTTTCGAGATGACAGTTGCACCGCACTTGGCAATGCACCCTGCTGCGCGGGGCTGAGCCCGCCGCGCAACATCGGCAGAAAACACATTCGCTTGCGGCATCGGGCGCTCAAGCCCTTATCATCCGCAAATTACCTTATTTCCCGCGCCTCTATTTTACGTTATTCATTTGACAAGAAAATTATAGCTTAGCAAAAATCGCCTGTCAAGCAGGGTAGATTGCCTTTGTGCAAATTTTGCATAAAATTCTGCACAAAAATGCAGAACGCGCCTAAAGCACGCCTACCCAAGAAAGCGCCGCACCGACGACGCCCGCCGCGAGCGTGAGAAGGATGGGGTTCCATTTGAAGCGGATGTTCAAAAAAGCGACCGCCGCAAACACCGCAAGGGGGAACCACAAAACGCCCGCAAGGGGATTCTCAAAAAAAGCCCTCCATGTAAGCTCAGGCACAATCGCCACGGCTACCGCAATGGTCACCGACGCCGCAGCGATCAAACCCACCGCCGCGGGTTTTACGCCAAGAAGAATGCCCGTTGTAAGCTTGTTTTCTCGGTAGCGCGTGATGAAACGCATCACAAGCGTAATCAGCAAAAACGAAGGCACTGTAACGCCCACGGTTGCTGCAAGCGCACCCCAAAAGCCACCGTCGAGGTACCCCACATACGTTGCAGCGTTGATGGCGATGGGTCCGGGCACGATCATGTCGAGCGCGTTGAGATCGGCAAACTGGCTTAACGTCACATGAAAATGCTCCGATTCCTGCACGATCATAGAGAGCATGGCATAGCCGCCGCCAAAGCCCGCGATGCCGATTTTGAAAAACGCCCAGAAGAGCTTAAGGCATTCAAGAAGCATGCTTTTGGCCCCCCTTGCCGGTTTTTCCGTGTTTGAGCCTTGTATATACGATGCCCGCAAGCGCACCGCCCAGCACGATAAAGATCACGCTGATGTCCGTAAACAGCGTGAAAAAGAACGCGGCGACCATAAGCACCACAGAAAACGTATTCTTGAGGTTGTGCTTGCCCAGAGAAAACGCCGCCGAGAGAATGAGCGCCGCCGAGGCCGCGCGTATCCCCTCAAACGCGCCGTAGAGCGGGCCTTCTCGTGGGATGAGCGTCAGCAGCACCGTAGCGAGGATCATCAGCACAAACGCGGAAATCGTCGCCCCAAAGCTTGCAACGAGCATCCCCGCCGTTCCGGCAGCACGCTTTCCCACAAACGAGGCGCAGTTTACGGCAATTACGCCGGGCAGCGTTTGCGCGAGCGTTGCGTATTCCATAAACTCCTCGCGCGGCATGAGGCCTTGTTTCTCCACCACGTCCTTTTCAATCACGGGGAGCATGGCAAGCCCGCCCGCGAAGGTGAATGTACCCGCCTTGAAGAAAATGACGAACAGCGCCCATAGCATTTTCAGATCGGTTTTTCGTTGTTGTTCCAATGTTCTTCTCCTTCAGGGATTCGCTTTTTTATTATACCATGGAAGCGAAGC
>DLFZ01000004.1:1099-15729 GCA_002482435.1 Christensenella sp. UBA7707 | reverse complement strand
TTGCGGACATTATACCATAGCAGAATGGATGCTTGCAGACATTCTGACACACTGCGCAAGAAACGGGCCGCTTTGGCGTTTCCAAAGCGGCCCGAAGTGGTTTTTGTCGTTTTTATTTGGCGCTGCCCGGCCCGCACTTCACATTGTGGTTTTGGGAAAAATAAATGTACGGCACGATGATCGTCACCACGTTTTTGTGCTTTCTGAGCCTACGCTCGATAAAATAGGTGGTTTGGTTGTGAAGAAGGTTATCGTACCAGCTTCTTTCCACGAACTTGACCATAATGACCGATACATTTTCGCCCGGTTTTACAAGCGCTTCTTTTTGACTGATGTAGTCGTTGATGGGGGTCACGATGTCGCGGTAAGGCGCTTCGACAACCTCAAGCGGCACGTCAATCTCAAATTCCTCCCATTTGCGCTTAAGCGCAGCCGTGCGTTCCGCATCGGTGGAGATGTGCAGCGCGATAACGTTGGAGGAAAGCGCGTTTGCGTAGTTGAGGGTTTTGAGCACCGAGCGCGTCATGGCGCTTGCCAGCACGATGCAAAGGTTTTTGTCGGAGCTTGTGCTTTTATAGTAGTGATCCTTAAAATCATCCACCTTGAGCTGTTCACCGATGAATTCATAGTGTTTGCGGATGTTCCCCATGATAAGGCTTATGAGCGGGATCGCCACGGCAAGCATCCACGCGCCGTCCTTGAACTTGGCTACAAGCACGATGACCGCGCCGACGGCGGTCATGAAAGCACCGAAGCCGTTCACAAACGCGTGCCCCTTCCAACCCTTTTGACGCGTTTTAAACCAGCGTATCACCATGCCGCCTTGAGAGAGCGTAAACGAAATGAACACGCCCACCGAGTAAAGCGGAATGAGATGGTGCGTGTTCGCGTGGAACAGCGCAATCAAAATGCCCGCGGCAAAGAAGATGAACATAATGCCGTTGGAAAACGCAAGTTTAAAACCCCTCTGTCCGAACTGGCGCGGCAGATACCCGTCTGCCGCGAGAATGGAAAGAAGCGTGGGAAGCCCGCTGTACGCCGTGTTGGCGGCGAGCAGCAAAATGAGCGATGTGGCAAATTGCAAAACGTAAAACAGCGTGCCTTTTCCAAACACCGCCTCGCCCATCTGCGCGATTACGGTGTGTCCTGTAAGCGGCATGACCTTGAGCGCCATGGCAAGAATCACCGAGCCGCCAAAGATGAAAATGATGATGCCCGCGAGGATGTAAAGCACACGCTTGGCGTTGCGCTTAGACGGCTCACGGAACGACGGCACGGCGTTGCTGACAGCCTCCACGCCCGTGAGCGCGGAACAGCCGGAAGCAAACGCCTTAAGAAGCAGGAAAATAGGCGCGATCGTCAAAAGCGCGTCGGTTTCCACAGGGGCACCGGCAACATATTTGATGGGCGCGAGGTTGCCCGTGGCATACTCCACAAGCCCTGTCACGATGAGCAAAAACATTATGACGATAAAGCCGTAGGTTGGCACGCCGAACACCTTGGAGGATTCGTTGACGCCTCTAAGGTTCATCAGCGTGATCAACGAAAGCCCGATAAGCGCAATCACCACGCGGCTTCCCTCAAGCGCCGGAAACGCCGCAACGAGCGCGGAGGTCGCCGACGAAAGGCTTACCGCCACGGTAAGCACATAATCGATGATCAACGCGGATGCCGCTACGAGCGAGGTCTTTTTGCCCAAGTTCTCTGCAGACACGATGTACGCGCCGCCGCCGTTGGGGTACTCGTCGATGATTTGGGAATACGAAAACACCAGCACCAGCAGCAGCACCAAAATGGGAATGGCAATCATGCCCAAATACGGGATGGAGGCAATGCCAAGCATCGGCACCAAAACGAGCAAAATTTCCTCGATCGCATACGCGACGGAGGATACCGCATCGCTCGCCATGATGGGCACACCCCAAAACGTGGAAAGCTTCTCGTGAGAAAGCTCGTTGTTTCTCAAAGGCCTCCCCAAAAGGAACTGTTTTATACCCATAATAACCTTCCGTGTAACCTTCCATTTCAATACCGCTTTAAAAAGCGGAAAAAACTTTGTGCCCACAACGCGGATTGAGCATTTTTTACGCTTGTACTCCGCAATTGATGGACACGACAAATATAATATGTACCAAACCGCATCTTGTCAAGCAAAATCTTAACGTTTTCTTCACACGCCTGCGCGGCGCAGCCCGCGGTTTTCCTAAGGCGTCTCGATTCCCTTTATACAGGTTATTTATGCTGCATTTATACGTTCTTAATTTCGTGTGTCAAAAAGCTGCGCCGCACAATGCGGCGCAGCTTTTCTTATTGCTTGATCCCTTTGCGTCATTTTCATTTTTTTACAGTTTGCCATCCAGCAATCGTACCATAAAGGCAAATCAATCCCCTGTAGCATGCTTGTAGGATTTGTCGCGAGGACGGCTTTGTTGTTTCGTGCCGCTTTTCTCGCGAAGCTTTATCTCTTTGGCGCGGCGCAAGGCCGCTCCGTTTTCCCGTTCGAGCGCGCGAAAGCTCTCGTAGCGCGCGCGGTCGAGCTTCCCCGCCTTCAGAGCCGCCTGTACGGCGCACCCCGGTTCAGCTCTATGCGTGCAATCCGAGAAGCGGCAGCGCCTCGCAAGTTCCTCCACGTCCGAGAACGCTGTGCTCAATCCTTCGTCTGCACCCAAAATACCAAGCTCGCGCATCCCCGGCGTGTCAATGACCATGGCGCCCGACGGCAGCATCAAAAGTTCGCGGTGGGTGGTTGTATGCCTGCCGCGCGCGTCGTCCTCGCGCACCGCACCAACCTTAAGCGCCTCCTCACCCATGAGGGCATTGACAAGGCTCGACTTGCCCACGCCCGAGGAACCTAAGAACACCAGTGTTTCGCCCTGTTTAAAAAACGACCGGAACTCCTCCATTCCCTCGCCTGTCATGGCGCTCAAGGCAAACACCTCCGCGCCCGGCGCAATGCGCATGGCGTCCGAAAGATAATGTGCGCGCTCCTCTGTAAGGTCCGCCTTGGTGAGCACCACAAGCGGCTTCGCACCGCTCGCCCAAGCGAGCGCGGCGTAACGCTCGAGCCGCCGAGCGTTGTAGTTTTGGTTGAGCGACATCACAATGCACACATAGTCAAAGTTGGCGGCGATTACCTGTTCCACGCTCACGCGCCCATGCCCCGCTTTGCGCCCTCCAAGATCGCTTCTTGAAAACACGCTTTTTCGCGGCAACGTGCGCATGATGAGGCTATCGCCTAACGGGTTGTATTTGATGAGCACAAAATCGCCGACGGCCGGAAATTCGGTGCTTTCCTCCAAGCGAAAGTACTCGCCTGTTTTTGCGCGCGCCTTTAGAAAACCCATTTCACAAACCACTTCAAACTGCTCGCGGTGCGCGCTTAGGATGCGGGCAATCATAAGTTCCCCTTGTTGCGCATTTGTTCCGGCCAACGCGACGGTATAACCCCAATCCTTCATATCGGGCATATTACTCTCCTTATTTCATAAAACGATGTTGTTCCTCTCAGCAGGCTGTTTCTATAAATCCGTGCAACACAAAGGGACGCGGCCTGCCGCGTCCCTATTTTTAAGTACCACGAAAGGTTGTGATGCGCCACGCACTTCGCGTGCCGCCCTCTATGCTTTTAGCCTGCCTCCGACCTCAATTCTACCGACATCAAACATATCCCCTTTCCGATTGCCGCCCTTCTTACAGGCGGCAAGTTGCGTATAAGTTCCATTGTTCCGCAAAGATTGTACCATTGCCCGCGCGATGCATCAAGCGGAGCAAACGGTTTTAGTCAATTTTTCCTATTTTTTGAGGCGCGGGATATATGCGCCGTAGCCCTCATCTTCCATTTTATCAAGCGGCACAAAGCGCACCGCTGCGCTGTTGATGCAGTAGCGAAGGCCTCCCATCGCCGCGGGGCCATCGTCAAACACATGCCCGAGGTGCGAACCGCCTGAGGCGCTTTTTACCTCCGTGCGGATGCGTCCAAACGAGAAATCCTCGTTTTCCTTAACGCGCTGCTCCTCGACGGGTTTTGAAAAACTCGGCCAGCCGCAGCTCGACTCAAACTTGTCGCTCGACAAAAACAGCGGCTCGCCCGTAACGATGTCCACATAGATGCCGTCGGCAAATTCATCGTAATATTCGTTGCGAAACGGCGGCTCCGTATCCCCAAATTGGGTCACGCGGTACTGCATGGGGGTAAGCTTCTTTTTCAGCTCCTCTTTCGAGGGCTTTTCATATTCCTTTTTTTGAAGCTGAGGCTGATCGTAAAGCGAGCTGAAATTCACATGGCAGTAGCCTGTAGGGTTCTTTTCAAGGTAGGCCTGGTGATAGTCCTCCGCGGAATAAAAACCATGAAGCATTTGCACCTCGGTAACAACAGGCTGGTTTTTAAGTGCCTGTTCCTGTGCCACAGCCACCTTGATTGCGGGTAGGTCGCTCTCATTTTCATAATAGATGCCCGTGCGGTATTGCGTGCCGACATCGCCACCTTGCCGGTTCAAAAGCGTGGAGTCGATGATCGTAAAAAAGCGTTTCAACAGGCTTTCAAGCGTAACGCGCTCGGGATCGTATTCCACGCGCACGGTTTCGGCGTGGCCGGTTTCCTTGATGTCGTAATAACCGGGGTTTTCGGTTTTGCCGTTGGCATAACCGGTCGCAGTGCTTTTTACACCGTATACGTGTGAAAAATAGGCCTCCACACCCCAAAAGCAGCCGCCCGCCAGATAAATGACGCGCGTTTGGGCGTTGGTATAATCCACGCCCTTGTTCGGGTTTTTCGGAAGGCTTAAGGATGTATGCGCCATAAAGACCTCCTTGAAAAAACAAGCTCCCCGCGCACGAAACGGCGCGGATTTGCTATTCATTTTATATTTTCTGCATCAAAAACGCAAACTATTTGAAACATCCTCGTTTTCCCGTTTCTGCGCGGTTGACAAAGGCAGAAAGTTTGCTATCCTCAAAGTAACGAGCTGGTAAATTTCACCGACCGAAAGGAGTTATCATATGAACGGCTACAAAATCGCAAGCGTAGAGGCGCTTGAAATTCTCGATTCGCGCGGCAACCCCACCATGGAAACGGTGGTAACGCTGGAAAACGGCGCTGCGGGCGTGGGCGGCGTGCCAAGCGGTGCGTCCACCGGCACCTTTGAAGCGGTGGAGCTTCGCGATGGCGGCGCGCGCTACAACGGCAAGGGCGTACAGCGCGCGGTCAACAACGCAAATGGCCCGCTTTTCGAAGCGGTGCGCGGGCTCGACGCTCGCGACACGGCGCTTGTGGACGGCGCACTCATCGCAGCTGACGGCACCGACAACAAGGGGGCTTTGGGCGCTAACGCCATCCTTTCCATTTCCCTTGCGGCGGCAAACGCGGCGGCAAACGCGCTGCACATTCCGCTTTACCGCTTTCTAGGCGGTACAGCTGCCAATACACTGCCCGTACCAATGATGAACATCATCAACGGCGGTGCGCACGCCTCCAACAACGTGGACGTTCAGGAATTCATGATCATGCCCACGGGCGCGCCAAGCTTTTCCGAGGGATTAAGGCGCAGCGCTGAAGTATTTCACAAGCTCGGCTCCATTTTGAAAAGCCGCGGCATGTCCACGGGCGTTGGCGATGAAGGCGGCTACGCGCCAAACTTGGGTGCAGACGAAGAAGCCATTGAGCTGATTCTTGAAGCCATCGAAAAAGCGGGCTACAAGCCGCAGGAGGACTTTGTACTTGCGCTTGACGCCGCTTCGAGCGAATGGGTAAAGGACGACGGCGGCTATGTGCTGCCCAAACAGAAAAAGGAATATACTGCTGAGCAGCTCATCGATCACTGGGCGGCGCTTGCCGAAAAGTACCCCATCCGCTCCATTGAGGATGCACTCGGCGAGGAGGATTGGGAAAACTGGCCGCGCCTCACAAAAAAGCTCGGCGCACGCGTGCAGCTTGTGGGTGACGACCTTTACGTAACCAACACCAAGCGGCTCAAGAAGGGCATTTCAGAGCATTGCGGCAACTCCATCCTCATCAAGCTCAACCAGATTGGCACGCTTACAGAAACCATGAACGCCGTGAAAATGGCGCGGCGCGCAGGCTTCACCGCCGTGATCTCGCACCGTTCCGGTGAAACGCCCGATACCACCATTGCCGATCTTGCGGTTGCACTCAACACCGCGCAGATCAAAACCGGCGCACCCAGCCGCGGCGAACGCGTAGCCAAGTACAACAGGCTCCTTCGCATCGAGAAGGAACTCGGCAGATCCGCGCTGTATTTGGGCGGCGGTTGCTTTTATTAATAGAGCGCGCCAGCATGACGGCGTTTCCGGCACTTTTGTTGCGAGAAACGTTTGACGAAAACTGAATGTTGAAAAAGCCCCTTCGGATGCAGCAAGCGCACCGAAGGGGCCTTGTTTCTCGCACAATTTACGGCAAAAAGATCGCGGCCTTCTCTGCCATGCTCCCGGTTTGCATATAGGTATCCTCATCTACAAGACCCGCAACAAGGAGCGTGCCGTCCAAACAAAGCCCTACGGTGGTACGCGCGCCGCCGTAAACGGCGATCACATCCGTCCAGTCACCCGTAAGATCCTGCCCATAGGCGTTTTTCCCCGTAAACGAGGTGGTAATTACCGTACCATCCTTTTTGAGGCCAATGGTGTGGTAGTCGCCCGTGGCGATTGCAACGATGTTGTTCCAGCCTGAAACCGCTAGCTGGTTTTGGAGGTTCCGCCCCGCGGCAATCACGGTGCCATCCGCGCGAAGCCCTACCACAAACTGCCGCCCTACCGCAATTTGCACAATGTTTTCGTTTTCCCACGAAATGTCGCATTGGCCATACTCATTGTCACCCGCCACAAGCACGCGTCCGTCGGTTGTGAGGGCGGCGGTGTTCCACGCGCCCGCGGCAACCTCCTGCACGTTTCGCCATGTGTCAACGTCACATTGGCCATGCGCGTTGTCGCCCGTGGCAACAACGGTGCCGTCGGAAAGAAGGCCAACCGTATGCACCCAGCCCGCTTCGATCTGCACGACATGGTTCCAACCGCTTACATCGGACTGACCATATTCGTAGGGTTCTTCGCCGGAGGGGTTTTTGATCGGCGTTGCCGAAACGGTACCGTCGTCAAAAAGCATTGCGGTGTGCGCATAACCCGCCGCCAGCTGGATGACATTTTTCGTCCCATCCGCACCGCTTCGCTGGCCGTAAATGTCGCTGCCCGCGCTGCCGAGCGTGCCATTTGGCTTGATGTAGGCCACATGGCGGTTGCCGCATGCAACCGTAAAGCGGTTCGCCTGCGCAACCTCAGCTAGGGTATAAGTTTTTTCGGGCGCCTCCGTGGGTGCGGGCGTTTGTGCAGCGGGCGTACGCGCCGCTTGGGAGGGTATAGGAGTTGCCTCCTCAACAGGTGCGGATACGCTTGCTGTCGGTTCGGTTTGTGCGGCGGGTAGCGAGCCCTTTTTGCCACCCAGCAGGAAAACCAACAAAAGCACAGCCACAAGCGCCGTTCCGCCCGCGATGGGCAACCATACGGGGAGCCTTTGCCGCGATTTTGCAGCATTCGCTGCGTTTTGTTTTGTCTCGTTCTTATTTCGGGGTTCCGCGGTTTTTTTCGCTTGGTTGTTCTCCGTCGCGTACAGATAGGTTGCAAGCTCCTGCATCGACTGGATGCGGTTTTTGCGGTAAACCTCTAGACCCTTCATCAGTGCTTGCTCTACACCCGGTGCAATGGTCGCACCAAGTACAGAGGGAAGCGAAATGGTATCCTCTTCAAGGCGCTCCAGCGCCTCAGGAGGTTTGTGTCCGGTGATGCACCAATAGAGCGTAGCGCAAAGGGAATACACGTCTGTCCAAGGCCCCTGCTCGCCCTTGCTCCGATATTGTTCTTCCGGCGCGTAGCCGAATTTTAAAAGAACCGACATACTGTGCGCGGAAGCAAAGCTTCGCGCCGCGCCGAAGTCGATGAGGTATGCGCCGCCGTCGGTGATCATGACGTTGTCGGGGCTGATGTCGCGGTGTATGATGCCCGCGTCATGTACGCGCGTAAGGGACTCCACCACCGGGCGTACCAAAGAAAGCGCTTCGCTTGCCGGAATTTTGCCGCCGCGCTTTTCAACATACTCCTTGAGGGTAACGCCCTCAAGGTATTTCATTACAATATAAGCCGTGCCATTTTCATGAAAAAAATCGTTTACGGAAACAATGCCCGGAAGCGAGCTGAAGCGCGCAAGGCTTCGTGCTTCCTGCATAAATTTTTGAGCGCCATCCTGAAAAAGCGTATCCCTTTCGCCGCCGTAAACGCTCACCTGCTCGGAATGCGTGTGATCACGCGCGGCAAGGCCCTCGGGAAAGTATTCCTTGATGGCAACCTTGATATCAAGCTGCAGATTGTACCCAAGATAGGTAATGCCAAAGCCGCCTTCGCCGAGCGTTTTTACCGTAAGGTACTTGCCCGCGAGAATGGTGCCCGGCGTAAGCTGGTGAACCGGTGCGTCCTCCGCAAAAAGTTCCCTTCCACAATGCAGGCAGACATTCTGCCCCAAAGGGTTTTCATGCCCGCAGTTCCAGCACGCCCTGCCGTTTGCATGCAAAGCCATTGTTGTCCCCCCCGAAAATCTTGCTTTAAAAATCATATCCGACACCGGCTCTGCCGATGCTTTTCTAAGTCAAAGCGTTTTTTCGCTGTCGCGTGCCGCTCTTTGAAAGAACACTATTCTCCGTTCCAAAGGCAACGCGAAAGATCCACCCGTCCGCCTTCTAAAAAGTACACACCTTCGTCGCTGAGCCGTTGGTGCTGTACACCCTCGCCGAATACCTCGGACGGCGAAAGCTCACCGAGGCGGTTGAGTACCCGGTGGCACGGAAGGTTTCGCCCTTCGGGAGCGCGGCTCATGGCTCCGCCCACAATGCGCGCGGCGCGCGGACGGCCCAAAACAAGCGCAATCTGCCCGTAGGTCATCACCTTGCCTTTGGGGATGCGCGCAACCAATTCATACACGCTTTCGCAAAAAAGATTTGGTTCATTTTTCATGCTTCTATTCTGCGCTTTTCAATCAACAGGCGCAAGAGGCGACTTGCTAGCACGGCGACACAGAAAAGCGCGCGACAACCCCTCCGCACGCTTCTTGGGTACGGATTTTCGCCTTGTTGCGAAAACACGCGGTTTTTGGGGAACAAATTAACGGTATTTTCACAAAATATGGCTGGGTTTTCGGGAGTTTTTCCCTTAAAATAGGAGCAACAACACAAAGGAGGGCTGCGCATGAACGAGGCGGGTCACCGCGAAATACCGGAATTTCAGGGCCACCTGCGCAAGGTGATGCTCAACGTGCCGGGCTGCATCCGCGAATGCTCCGGTATACGCATTTTCGGTAAGCGCATCAAATCACTGGTGTTCACCACGGACGTTGCCATCATCAGAAATTGCAACGCCGACGCGGTGATTGCCGTTTACCCCTTTACCCCGCAGCCGATGATTACCCAGGCCATCATGCAGGCCGCCGAGTGCCCCGTGTTCGCGGGCGTGGGAGGCGGGCTCACGCAGGGTATGCGCGTGGTGGACCTTGCGCTCCACGCGGAGTTTCAGGGCGCGATGGGCGTTGTGGTAAACGCGCCCACAAGCAACGAAACTTTGCGCGAGCTCAACCGACGCATCGATATTCCCGTGGTGGTCACAGTGGTTTCCGAGGACGACGACATTGAAGCACGCATCGAATCGGGTGCAAAAATATTCAACGTATCCGCTGCGGCGAAAACACCCGAGCTCGTTGCTTTCATTCGCAGGCGCTTCCCGCATACGGCCATCATCGCTACCGGCGGGCCAAGCGAGCAAACCATCCGCGCAACCATAGAGGCGGGCGCAAACGCCATCACATGGACGCCGCCCACAACCGCCGAAATCTTAAGCCGCATCATGGACGATTACCGAAACGGCGAACCATATAAGTCGAACGTCGAACAGCAGCCGTAACCGGCAGGATTCTAAAACGTTTTTTGGAGCCTTTCAAAAACTACAGGCTGTATTGCACAAAGCAATACAGCCCATTTTTATAGGCCCCTATTCTTTTGCGCAAAACGGCAGCGCTCAAAACGCGCTTTCTTTATGCCCTCTATTCTTCGTCGTCAAAGAAATTCTGTTCGGAAAACGCGGGCATTGCGTCGTAGAAGACATGGCGGTTTTTGCCGCTTCTCTTTGCAGCATAAAGGGCTTCATCCGCCTTTTTATAAAGCTCCTCAAAGTTGTTGCCATCCTGCGGAGCAAGCGAAATGCCGATGCTGATGCTGATGGATGGAGAAAACTGATCGTCGGCATTTTTCAGCTCTTCTACGCGCCTGCATACGTTTTGCGCCTTTTCAACAATTACCTCACGCGATTCAGCACTCTTCATGAACACCACAAATTCGTCGCCCGCAAGGCGGCAGATAACGTCCGTACCGCGGAAGGTAGAACGGAGAATGCCCGCGACGCGACACAAAAGCCTATCGCCCTCCACATGGCCATACGTATCGTTGTGTTTTTTGAAGCCGTCCATATCCATCATGAAAAACGCGTGGTTTCCGTAACGGCTGGAGGCATCGCCGAAAAACTCGCGGATGAGCATACGCGCGGCCTCGCGGTTGTAAAGGCCGGTGAGCTGGTCAAGCTGCGCTTTGGAAGCAAGGCTTTGTTCAAGCTGCTTCAGCCGCGTAATATCCACGCAAACGCACTGGTAGTAAGCACCGCCCGCCTCGTCAGCACAGAGCGTTGCGCGGTTAAGCATCCATACCACGCGGCCGTCTTTGGTGATAATGCGGTATTTGAGTTCAAGCGGGTTTTCCGTGTCCAAGTTGCCGCGGATAAGCGCTTCGGTTTGATCCCGATCCTCGGGGTGAATAACGGCGAGAAAGCTGTTGCCGAACACCGTGCGAAGCTCCTCTTCCGAATAGCCGGACATTTGGAAAAACCCGTCGCTCACATAGCGAAACGCCATGTTGCCAAGCGGCTCGAACTGCTGTACCCCGCAAGGGATGGAGTTTGTCATAGCGTTGATGCGGTTTGCGGAGTTAAGCGCCTCCTGTTTGCTCGCCCAGGAATAGAACAGCACGATAAGCGTTGCCACCAAAAGCGCAAACAGAACCTTTGCAAGAAGCTCAACAGCGGTGCGGCTCTGCTTGGCGTTTTGCGTGGTAAGCGCAGAATGATCTACCGTTAAAACAAGATACCAGTCATTTACGCCCAAGGGCGCGTAATAAACATACGCGCTCTCCAATTGCGTACGGACGCAGAAGTTGCCGCTTCTTTCCCTCTCCATGCCGCTTTTTACGGAAGCAAGGGAGCTGCTGTCCAAAAACTCCACGCTTTCAAGCTCTGTCCAAAAACCACCGGCTGTCATGGTGCTGCTGAGGGAAAACAGGGTCTGCGCCACCGGGCTATAAATAAAAGAGCCATCCTTCCGTACAAGGAAGGAAAGCACCGCTTCACCGTTCAGCTTTTCAACTGTACCCTCGTCCATACGCGCCGCGTTATAACGACCGAAGAAAATGCCCTCTATGCGCCCTTCGTGGTATACGGGCGCATATATGGTAAGATACGCCCACCCGCCTTCGTCTACCGCATAAATACCGCGTTTTCCCGTGGCTGCATCCGCAAACCAGCCCTCGCCGCTTACGTCGCCCCTACCGCCATAAGCGGCCGCAACGCTGCCGTCGAGGTACGCAACGCCAATTTGGTCAAAGGTTCCCCGCTTGGAAAGCCAGCGAAAGCACTCCTTGGCAGCCTCACTCTGGAGCCCGCCGTAGCGGGAAAGCGAGTCGGCCGACACAAAGGCGTCCGTTTCAATCGAAACCACCTTAGAAAACATATCTTCCACGCGGTCGTCCGCAATGAGCTGCATCTGATTGGTGAAGTTTTCCTCCACGCCAGATTTGGTTTGATTCAGAAAATCCCTTACAGCCAAAAAAACGAACAAAAATACGAGGGCAATGGCAAGCGTATTCAAAACAAGCGCAAGCTTTTGCTTTTCTGACACGCCAACATCTCCTTCCCGATTTTTGTTATATTCAGGCAGTTTTTAAAATTATACAATACCTTAAGCGAGCTTCGCAAGAGCAGGAACTATAATATATCTCTATGGTTTTTAAAAATCGGTTACGAAATTGCAATGGTATTTTTGTCTGTTTATGCAATTTGTATTGCGCTTTCCTTCTCTTTTTTCCATGTTTAAGCAGTATTTTATGCATAATGCTTGACAATTCGTCCGTAAGCCGCTATCTTAATTGCAGAATACAACCAAACAAGGAGAAAGCGATGTTCCTGCTTTTCTAAAAACAAAATGATCCGGACGGCATCTTTCAAGGCAAACCGCGCAAGCGTGTTTGTTTTACCGACTCCGTCCGATTACGGAAAATTGCAACGGCCGTACGCCGCGGGACAGTTTCCCGCGGCGTTTGTTTTTGAAAGGAGCACCCAAATGTCGCTGATTTCTGTCAACCATTTGACCTTTGCCTACGATGGTAGCTTTGATAATATTTTTGAAGATGCGTCTTTCCGGTTCGACACCGATTGGAAGCTCGGCTTCATCGGGCGCAATGGGCGCGGAAAGACAACGTTTTTGAGGCTTTTGCAAGGGATGTATGAATATCGAGGGCAGATCAACGCGCCCATCGAGTTTTCTTATTTTCCCTTTGAAGTACAATATCCCTGCCGCAAAACCCTCGACGTGCTTGTTGAAATCAGCCCCGAGCTTTTGCTGTGGCGCATTGAGTGCGAGTTTTCGCTGTTGGAGATCGACGCTGAGATGTTGCGCCGCCCATTTGAAACGTTGAGCCCCGGTGAGCGTACAAAAGCGCTGCTCGCTGCGCTTTTCCAGCGCGAAAACAGCTTTTTGCTCATCGACGAGCCAACAAACCACCTTGACCTTCGCGGACGCGAACTTTTATCCGCCTACCTCAACACGAAAAGAGGCTTTTTGCTCGTGTCGCACGACAGAAACTTTTTGGACGGATGCATCGACCACACCTTGAGTATCAACAAGGCGACCATTGAGGTGCAAAAAGGCAACTTTTCCTCGTGGCAGCACAACAAAGCGCTGCGCGACAGTTTTGAGCTCTCGCAGAACGAAACGCTGAAAAAGGATATTACACGGCTAAACGAGGCCGCACAGCGTACAGCGCAATGGTCGGACGCAGTGGAGCGCGGCAAAAAAAGCGCCGCCGACAGCGGCTATGTGGGCCATAAGGCCGCAAAGATGATGCAGCGTGCCAAGGCGACTGAGTCGCGTATGGAACGTGCGGCAAAAGAAAAGGCGAAGCTTTTAAAAGACATTGAACGCGCCGACAGCCTTGCAGTAAAGCCCGTTCCTTACTTTAAAGAAACGCTTCTTAGCGCGGCGGAACTTTCGCTTTCCTACGGCGAAAAAAAAGTGTTTGAAAACGTGGGCTTTACCCTTTCCCGCGGCGAACGGCTTGCGCTGTGCGGAAAAAACGGCTGCGGCAAGAGCAGCCTCCTAAAACTCATTCTGGGTGAACCGCTCCCCTATACAGGCACGCTTCGCGTGGGCAGCGGTCTGATTGTTTCCTACGTGCCGCAGGACACCGGCTTTTTAAACGGAGGCCTAAAAGAGTTTGCCCGAAACAGCCGCATTGACGAGAGCCTTTTCAAAGCAATCTTGCGCAAGCTTGACTTTTCGCGCGAGCAGTTTGAAAAGGACATGCGGGATTTCAGCGCGGGGCAGAAAAAAAAGGTGCTTATTGCAAAAAGCCTGTGCGAGCAGGCGCATGTTTACGTTTGGGACGAACCGCTCAACTACGTGGACGTACTTTCGCGCATCCAAATTGAAGAGCTGCTGCTCGACTGCAAACCCGCCATGCTTTTTGTGGAGCATGACGCCGCTTTTGTGGAAAACGTGGCCACCAAGCGGCTTGAAATGTAAAACGAGGCGCTTTCGGTTTGGAAAGCGTCTTATAGCCGCGGGATTGTCAAGGGGCACATTCCTTGAAAAAAATCCGGTTTCGGCGGCATGTAGGCCGAAGCGGATGAATGCCGAAAGCTTTCGTACTTTGCACGCTTTGCCCACACGGAAATGCTTTGCATTTAATGCACAACGTGAAAACTCAAACAGTGGCAAAGCACTTTTTAACACACAAAGGCGCTTCCCTTTCGGAAAGCGCCTCTTTTTTGCTGCCGTATTATTTCTCACGTTTTCTGAGCACGAGCGGCAAGCATACGCCCGCGGTGCCCGCAAGCATCAGCGCTGCGCCAAAAAGCAGCGCAGGAGCGTCGCCGGTACGCGGAACTTGGCTGGTCATGTCCACAGCCATCCAGCTTCCGGTAAAGCGCACGTTGGTGATCAACGTGAACGCGCCGTTTGTTACCGTAACGTCCGTGGTGCTCCAACCGCTGAACACATAGCCTTCGAGCTTAGGCATTTCGGCTACTTTAACGACGGTGCCCGCATAATAAGCATTGAGCGCGGGAACAGCAGGCGCACCCGCAGGCACGGAGTCGACATACGAATACGTTATAAGAAGAGCCGTGGGTTGGGGCGGGGGTGTAGGTTCGGGCACGGCATCTTTTGTCCAAGTGCCGGTAAATACTACGTTCGTGCCGGGCATTGTGAACACCTTGCTGTTTGTCTCATCCCCGTAGTTGAGTTCTACGTTGGCTTGCCA
>DLFZ01000004.1:0-1083 GCA_002482435.1 Christensenella sp. UBA7707 | reverse complement strand
ATCGAATCGCCGATCACGGCGGACTGCGGCGCGGGATCGCTGTAAGCATCCGGCTTTTGTCCGGTGGATGAATATGTCACCGTGAGGGCACCCTTTGTCCACGTGCCGGTGAAGTCCACATTGCCTGCAGGCATCACAAACTTGCCATTTGCATCCGGCTGCGCATTCGAGGCGCTCCAGCCGCTGAAGACATACCCGTCTACCGCCTGAACGGCGGCGCATGTCACCTCTGTTCCGCAATCGTATGTCCCGCCGGCAGGGTCGGTGTAAGAAGCCGGAATATCCCCGCTTGCATGATAGGTCACATCATACGCTATGGCATCCCAGCTCCCTACAAAATTAAGATCGTAAGGGGGCATGAAAATTTTGGTGTAGGTTACATTTAAATGATCTCCCTTCAAATCCCATCCTTTAAATGTATAGCCTGCAAGCGTAGGCACAGGTAGCGTTACCCATTTTCCGGCTTCGCTTTTTATTACGCTCTGTGCAGGAGCGGCTGAAGGCGACCCTTGCGCATATTCGAAGGTTATGCTGTAAACTCGGGTCCAACAGCAGCGCACCGTAACATCGCATTTGGGCATAACAAAAGCGTTGTTCTCCACCGCGATCGTGGAATGTCCGGCGCTTACCGCCCAGTCGGAAATGGCATAGCTTCCATTTTCCGGCTTTGCCGGAAGTGCAACGGTTTCGCCTGCTTTGTGATTTTCAGGGCTGGGTGGGTTTGTTCCGCGCGGCGCTCCATCATACACATAGGTTACTTTGTATGTTTTGGAGCCGCCATGCGCCATTGCCGCGTTGAAAACGCCGCCTGCAAGAAACAGCGTGCATACAAGGAACAGCGCGATGTACCGTTTGAGTGAGATTTTCATGTTTCCCCTCCTGATTCTGGTGTTTTTTCAAATTTTATGGACAAGGCTTTCCCTTCCATATAAATATGTGATCAGGAGGCAGTCTTATTCATGCCTTCGACAGGTGGTTTGCAAACTAGCGGGAATTCGCCATTCTTTTTACGGACAAGCTTTTTGCACGCGTTACGCAGCTTACGCCGGGATAAACTTTACAAATAATAATCCCCCGGCACAG
>DLFZ01000176.1:6470-7320 GCA_002482435.1 Christensenella sp. UBA7707 | reverse complement strand
AGTGGTGGACCCCAACGACAACATCAATACCAACGAGGAAAAAACCTACACCAACAAAGCGAGCTTCGATTGGGTTCAAAACCCGAACCATGCAGACATGCCCTCCGATACGGCGGGAGCGGTCGTTCCCACCGACGGTCTTGTGAAAAAGACGCCGGATGACGGCTCGGCCAGCAGCAATTACGTTTACAATGCCGCCGGTACCTTCATCCAGTGGACCATTCGTGTGAACGATAACCGCATCCTTCTTAACAACGCCTCCGTTTCCGATACGATCCTTGCCGGGCAGGTGCTTGTGATCGACGAAGNNTCCGTTTGTTGTAACCAAGGCGGGGTCTTCCTCCGAAACGGTTACGATTATCGATACGGCGGGCACCAAGCAGGACGGTGGTGCGACGGATACCAACTTCAGCTATTCGTCCACGGGTTCTCCCGCGGTTGAAACGTTTGGCTACGCGTTTGGCACCGTTCCCGCAACCGACTATTATACCATCACCTATTACACGAAGCTTACCGAAAGCTCCATCGATCAGAACTTTTATGTAAACGGCACGGTTTCCTACACCAACGGCGTAACGCTCGCCGCAAACGGCACCACTTACAACGATGGTGCGACCAAGCGGTTTTCGAGCCAGATGATCGATAAGGCAAACGCGACTTCCTACGACTACAACACCAAAACAGCCAAGTGGAAAATCACAATCAACCGCAATCGGCTGGAACTTAACAACGCGGTTCTTACCGATACGCTGCCCACCATTACCGTGGGCGGGCAGCAGCAGATAGCGATAACGCTTTTGGTGGATGCGGGGCATCCGTTTACGGTCACGCCGCAAAACGGCGGGCGTAC
>DLFZ01000176.1:348-6404 GCA_002482435.1 Christensenella sp. UBA7707 | reverse complement strand
TACGACACGTACGTTGTGGAATTTTATACCATGCTCACCGATTACAGCCTTAGGGGGAACCAGAGCGACGCTGTGTTTACCAACAGCGCCACGATCGACGCGGATGAGGTCACTTCCGTAACGGGCATCACCGATACGGGAACCGTCACGGTGAAAAACCCCGTTCTCACGAAGGATTACGCCGTTGATGAGGACCTAATCCATTGGAAATCCTACATCAACCTCGGCAAGCTTGTACTAAACGAAGCGCAGGTGAGCGATACGCTTACCGAAAGCGCTTATGTACCCGGCTCCGCAAGGCTTTATTGCTTGCCAAATGCCACACTCGGTACGGACGGAAAGCTTCTGACCGAGGGTGAAAGGACGGAGGTTTTGCTTACCTCGGGCGAGACGGTCACAGCGGACACAGGAGACCTTACTTACAGCGGAAACCTTCTTACCGTAAAGCTGCCAAACGGGGGAAATTCCATTTATGTACTGGAATTTGACACCGCTTTGCCGGATAAGGACATCGACAACTATACCAACACCATCGTCCTTACGGGGGCGACGAGCACCGCGTCAAACGGCAGCAACACCACGCCCGTAACCGTAAGCAACTATTGGAGCATCGGCGCGGGCGGCGCAACAAGTTACACCCTTGTAAAAACGAGCGAGCCAAACGGTGGGGGCGTGCCCGTTCAGGGGGCAACCTACCGACTTGTCAACGCTGCCGGAACTCCCATTCGCAAGAACAACAGTGTAATTGAGGTAACAACGGACGAGAACGGCGTTGCCGTGTTCTCTAACCTTCCCACACGCGCCTTCTACGCACTGGAGGTACAGGCACCCGACGGTTACGACATCAACTTAAGCCCCGTTGCGCTCGCCGCGAACGATACGGCAATCACCCACGACGATCCCCTCGAAACGGGTCTTGCGACGTTGTATGTGGACAAGGCGTCTTCCGTTACCGGCACACTTTTAAGCNNGTTCCTTCGGCCTTTACATTGTGAGCGGCGGAACGCCCGCCCAAGCGCCTTGGAAAACCGTTTCGAGTGAAAACGGCAGGATCATTTTTACGGAAGTTCCTGTGGGCAATTACATCATCAGGGAAATTACCGCGCCAAACAGGTACCACCTTACGGCCGATACGGTTTTGGTGACGGTCGGCTACCAAAACGGCTCGGTCACCAAGCAGTACGAATGGCCGCAATATGCGCGGGGCTATGACGAGGCAACGCTCGAAAACGATCCCGTTCTCCCCACCGGAGGTACAACGGTCACCTTCAACAAGGTATCCAAATTTGGCGCGCTACCGTTAAGCGGAGGCACGTTCGTGCTGTCCGGCATGGCGGGAGAAGTGCCCTTCGAGCAGGCCGCTGCCGCACAAAGCGGCAAGGTTAGCTTTACGGGCGTTCCCGTGGGCGAGTACGCCATCCGCGAGCAAAGTGCGCCCGGCGGCTATCTCCTTACCGATAAGACCATTCGCGTAACGGTAAGCTACGATGCCGAACAAACTGACTATGCCGTTGCGTTTGCGGATTATGAACCGGGCGTTACGCCGGCGCTTGAAAACCAGCCCGTGCCCGTAAGCGCCATGGTTCGCATTTATAAGGTGGATGCCGCGACTGCAAAGCCGCTTGCGGGGGCGGAGTTCACGCTGTACGACGCTTCCGGCAAGGCGCTGCGCACGGTCGTAAGCGGCACAAACGGTTACGCATGGTTCCAGGGGCTTGCAAACGGCAGCTATACCATTAAAGAAACGAAGGCACCGTTCGGTTATACGGTATCTCCCGTAAAGTTCAACGTTATGGCGGTGACAGGCGGCTATACGGAATTTACCGTTTCGAACATAGCACAAAGCTCGCTTGCGCCCGCTACGGGCGGCGAGAACGGCGTTCTGGGGTTCAGCCTTATGGGCTGCGCGCTGGCGCTGGGGGCGCTCTACGCGGCACGCAATAAAAAGCGCAGGGAAAACACGTAAGCCACACCCACTGCAAGCAAAACCGTAAGAAACAACAAAGCCCGTCGGTATGATAACCGGCGGGCTTTTGTGTGCTGTGTTATGGAACAGGCGGGAGGGTATGGAATGTTCCCCTACGGTTTAACACCTCAGCGTTTGTAGGGGCCGATAGTTTATCGGCTCGTTGAGAGATTGTGTGCCAATTCCCTTAGAACGGGCATGGCGAGCACGAATTTTGAGATCATGCGCCTGTCGCGCGGCACGAAGGCGACCACCTCTACGGGGTTTGGCGCTTCAAAGTTCTCCCCGGAGGAAAAGGGCAGCTTGAACATGGTGGAGAGCGGGAAGAAAAGGGAAGTATGCTCGCCGTTTCGAGTGCCCTCGTAAGAAAGACCTTCGAGGTTGAGGCAAACCGTACCCTGCCCTACGGTCGTGTGCGAGAGAGAATGCGTGTTGAGGTGCAGCTGCAGCTCTGCCTCCGCTTGAATGGAAAAGCCCCTAAGAAGTGCCTCCTCACGGATGCAGGCGCGCTGGTATTCCACCCAGTCGCTAACGTGGCGGAAAATTACGCTGTCGCTTGTTTCGGGCAGCAAGAAGCCGAATTTGTCCAGGCGCGCGGCGTTGCCGCACGCGGTGCAAAAAAGCCTGTCACCTTCCGAGGAAAGCGCCGGTTCGGCCTTGCAGCACGGGCACTTGTAAAGAAGGTTTTCAAGCTTTTCCGCAGGGTTTTTGGCCAAGAAGGGAACGCGGTTAAGCTCCTGCCAGCCGTATTCATCGTGGGCGATGGCCGACTGCACGCGGGAAAGCACATCCTCGGTGCTAAGTTCCTTCACCTCGTTCGCGCTCAGTACGGGGGCAAGCGTGGCGCTCACGCGGCCGCTGCGCGGGTAGATGGCCCATTTTGGTTTCACAAGGTGGCTGCCATATAGATGCACCGCGTATACGCTTACGCCGAGGCGCTTGATAAGGCGCGCGATGTTTTCCGGAAATACGTCCGTGCGTCCGGTGCCGCTCACTTCGCCCTCCGGGAAAATGAGCACGCTGCCGCCGCTTGCAATCACTTCAAACATCCTTCGTACGGAAGCGGCGTCCGCGCGGAACTGCTCACGTGGGATGCAATGAAACAGGTTCAGCACCCACGCAAGGTATTTGTTGTGGAAAAAGTAAGCCGCCGCCAGCGGATTGACGCGCTTTGGATAAAGCGAAAGGAGCGCAAAAATAAAGTCGTAATTGGAGGCGTGGTTGCATACCGCCACAAAGGGTTCCTTGATCTTGCGCGCGCCGCGCGGCGCAACAAAGCTGAAGCGGAAAAATGCAAACAGCCGCAAGATAAAAACGGCAAGCGCGTAAAGAAGCCTTCCGGGGGGGTTCGCGGTTCTTTTTCGTCGCATGAAAACCTCCTTCGGCGTTGGTGGGCGCTAAATTTTTTTGAGCAAAAGCACTGCGTCCGGTGCGTCGCGCACAATCACACAAAAGCCCTTGCGCTCGTACAGCTGCCGTGCACGCTCGTTGCTGCGTTCCACCTGTATCGTAAGCTCCGTGATGCCGCTTTTGCGTGCACATTGCTCGGCATAATCAATAAGCGCGGAGCCAATGCCGCGGCCGCGGTATTCCTGTTTTACCGCAAGAAAGGAAAGATAGGCCCGTTTTTGTGGTATGGTTCTTTCACGGTCGCCGTTTTCAAGCACGAGCGAGCCGCCGCCGCAGAAAACGCCGTCCTCTTCCCAAACAAACATCCTGCGCCTGCCCTCGGTCATTTCAAGGCGAAGA
Organism: Christensenella sp. UBA7707; assembly: GCA_002482435.1. Taxonomy (GTDB): domain Bacteria; phylum Bacillota; class Clostridia; order Christensenellales; family CAG-138; genus UBA7707. The sequence continues at coordinate 2,689 of DLFZ01000176.1, read as the reverse complement.
CGCTCCGCTTTTGCGCCCAAATCCCAAACACCTTGGCAGCGCTCAAGCTCATCAGGATGTATCTCTATCATAGTACCCAAAAGAAGGCCCTCCGAAAACGCTTTGTTACACGAGCAGCATCAGAAGGGGAACAGCAACGAAGCATGCAAGCGTCGTGAGGCTCAAACCCGCTGCTGTGTAGCGTTCATCCGCACCCACCGAGGCGGAAACCACGACAGATTGCGTCATCACGGGCATGGCGGCCTCCAGGGTGAGCACGCCGCGCTGTATGCCCTCCACGCCAAAGGCGTGGCAGAGCGCGAGCGTAACGAGGGGAGCTACCACAAAGCGCATGGCGAGCACCGCGAGCATGGTCTTATCAAGCCGCAAGTTGTTTAAGCCTGTTTCGTAGATTACAAAACCCACGTAGATGAGCGAAAGCGGCGTTACGAGGCTGCCTAAATAATGGGCAAAGCTCAAAAAGATGTGTGGCGGCTGAAAGCCTGCCGCTACGAGCGCCGCGCACAGCACAAGGCTTATGATGGGCGGGTTAAGGATGCCGCGCGCGGTTTCAAGCGGGGAAAGGCGCGCGTCCTTGCCAAGGCCGCTTCGCCGCAGCATGAGCGCGCCCGCCGTCCAGAAAAACGTCGTGTTGACAATGTAGAAGATCATCACATGCGGCACCGCTTCGATACCGAAAAGCTCCGTGCACATGGGCAGGCCGATGAAAAGCGAGTTGGAAAGCGCGCACATCACCACAAAGCCGCCGTAGCGCTTGTGCTCGATGCGGAACAGCCGCGCAAGCAGCAGGCCGAGCAACATGGTGATGCACAGGCTCAAAAGCGTAACGAGGAACAGTGGCCCAGCACCCTTAAGCATGTCGAGCGTGACGGAATTAAAAAAGTTGTCGGCGCACATCAACGGAACACAAATGTTGATGATGAGTCTGACGATGAACGGCTTGTGCTCACGGCTGAGCCAGCCGACCTTGCCGCAGAAAAAGCCGACTGCCGCCATTGCGAGGATGAGGGCCACCGCCGAAAGGGAATTCAAAAGCTCCGCCATAGTTCACCTGATGTTGATAAAATGAAAGGGCAGTTTGTTCTGCCCTTTTAAGTCATTTTGGATATTCGCGTTATTTCGTAATTTTCCTGCATTCCAGGTAGTAGCGCTTTTCGTGCGCCTCGCCCATGGAGAAGGTTTTGCGGGGCAGCGCGCCGTCGAACACCACGGTTCTGAAAAGTTCGCTCTTTTGCATGGGCGGGAGCAGGAAGCCAAGGTTGCCTTGCTTTGCGCCTAGCTCAAACACCACGTCGTCGCCGTGGATGTAATCAACGCTCGCCTTTTTGTTTTCCTTGAGGTAAGCGTCCACAGCGTTTTGCAGCGTGCCAACCGCAAGCTGCGCCGCGGGAGAGGAAACGATGTAGGCATAAAAGCCCTCGTTGCTTACGAAGGGGAGAATGTGTGCACCGCTTTCGCCGCGCGCGGTAAACGCCGCAAGCGCCTCGCGCGAGGGGAAATGCTCCACGCGGCAGCCGCCGTTTTGCGCCGCAAGAAGCGCCTGAAGCGCTTCCTTCGCGCCGTCGGCATCAAAGAGCACGCGGTGGATGGGCTCGAATACGATGCCCGCATCGTGTACGTTTTCAAGCTCCACAAGGCAGAAACGGGCGGGATGGTCAAGCTTCTCTTCCTCGGAAAGGGTTTCCTTGCAACGCTCCCAGTTGGCCTTTGCCGTAGCGAAGGAATGGTTGCCGTCGCCCATAGCAAAAAGCATGGGGGCCTTGTCCGCGCCGTACTTGGCGGAAAATGCCGAGGGGTCGCACAACGCCTCAAGCGCGTGCAATGCCGACAAAATACGTTTTTCGCCGTGGAACAAATAACCTTCAATGTGGCCGCCCGCTTGCATCAGTTCAAAATCGTAAAGCTTTTCGCCTTCCGAAACCGCGTTTGCAAACGGCTCGATCACCGTGCGCGAGGGGTCGTCGATCAAAACGAGGATGTGCGGAAGCTCAAGCGGCGCGTCCTTGCGGATGCGAAGGCGCGGCGGGATGCGCTCCACAATGGTGCCTTCGGTGGCGCGGATGAGCGTGGCGGCGCCTTTTTTGTAGTCGTAAGCTTCCAGGTCGAGCGCAACGATCAGGCCGTTTCTGGTTTTGCCGTCCACCGTGCGGCGCACGAACACAAGGCCCTCGCCCTTTTCTTCCAACACGCCCTCATTCATGTAGCGGCGCATATGTTCGTTGATGCTTTCGATGCGCTCGGCTTCGCCGGGCTTTTCCAGGTACATCTCGGGGAGCATCAGCCGCAGCGTAGAGGGGGCTTCGCCCACGTTGCGCTCGGTTTGCGCCCAGTAATCGGGCTG